>URTZ01000081.1 GCA_900550825.1 uncultured Collinsella sp.
CGAGGCTGTTCTACTGCGACCCGCGCCGCAGCGACCAGAAGGGCGCCTGCGAGCGAAACCACGTCGAGATCAGGAAGCTGCTGCCCAAGGGCGCCGGAATCAGGTTCGACCGGCTCGCCCCGGCCGACCTGGCGCTGGCCATGTCGCACGTGAACTCCGAGCCCCGCGGCGCGCTCGGCTTCGCGACGCCCGCGCGCGCCTTCAGGGCGATGCTCGGGGAGGACGCGGCGGCGCTGCTGGACGCCTACGGTGTGTGGGACGTGCCGCTCGGCGACCTCGACCTGACGCCGGGACTCATCGAGAGGGCGCGCGCCGAGAGGGGCGATGCCCCGCTGGCCTAGCCTAGAAGGAAAAACGGAATAGACGGACCGACCGTCCGGCTGAGTCTGGGAAGAGGTGCCGGGCGGCGGGCGGAGCATGGCCACCGGACCCATCGAAACACATCTCCACCGTTCCATCAACTGGGAAAACGGCGCCCCCGGACCCCAGGAGGGGCCGCGGGGGCGTTCAGCTAACTGCGGGAATGGCCTATTTGCTCAATGTGTTCGGCTGAGATCGGAAATCAACCCGTTATTTAAGCTCTGGTTCAAAGAACCTTAACCTTACTAAAACCTGAGTCAATTACACTTAGATATGCTTATAGTACTTGACTCAAAAAACTTTATAGTCAATGTATATATAAGCACTGTGTGGGCATATATATGAGCGTCAAAAGAAGTCCCAGTCACCTAGAAGATGGCTCGGCAGTCCTAAAAGGAGTGGTAAACATGGCAAGCATGGTTCCTTATCGTTCGGTTTTTGGCGTTCGTCCTTCTGCTAGCTCGCTGTTCGATCTGTTTGATGATATGACCGACCTTGCAAACAACTCGATTGCTTCCAAGGCGTTTCCCGTTGACGTTGAGGATAAGGGCGACGGCTATGAGGTCAAGGCTTATCTGACCGGCGTCGCCAAGGACGATATCGATGTCGAGCTTAACGAGGGCCGTCTGTCCATTAGCGTGAATGTCGAGGAAGACGAGGAGAACGAGGGCAAGAACTTCCTGCAGAAGGAGTTCAGCTCGTACAGCGCGACGCGTGGCGTGTATCTTAAGGACGCTTCGAGCGAGGGCCTCTCGGCTAAGTACGCCGACGGCATCCTTACCGTTACGGTTCCCAAGATCGTCGAGAAGAAGAACGTTACGAAGATCTCCATCGACTAACTTCGTTGGTGTTCTGCGCTATTAAAAGATAACAAAAGGGGCTGGGAAGCGATTCCCGGCCCCTTTTGCTGTCTAGGACAGTCTATTGAATGGTTGCTGGCCGATGCTGGCTTGCGGGGCGTATCGAGAGTTTTCGCGATCCTTGGAGAAGGGTGGCGGAGCTGCCGACCTCGTCATCCAGGGTTGCTGCTAGAGCTTTGGCATAGCTTTTGACGGTAAGGCTCGGACGATTGTTATCTTGGCTGATATGCATGGCAATGAGCTGTTCGGTTCGATCGGTAACAAGTTCGCGCGCGGCTTCGGCGGCTTGGCCATTGGAGAGGTGTCCCCTTGCAGACAGGATGCGCTCCTGAAGAAAGCGGGGATATTCTCCCTCGCGCAGCATGGTCACATCGTGGTTGCTTTCGAGCGCGAGGACTCGACAATCTTTGAGGGTGTTCATGGCTTGGCTCGATAGCTCTCCGGTGTCGGTGGCAAAGCCAATGGAATCATCGGGGGCGTCGAATCGATAGCCGACTGGATTGATGACATCGTGTGATGTTGAGTAGGTTTGCACGTGGATGCCGGCAATGGACAGGGTGTCACCGGGATCGAATTCCTCGACAGGCAGATGCGAAAGATTTTCTTTGTTCGAAAGAGTGCCCCTGCTGGCAAAGAGGGGGCCGTGCCAGTGCTTGCACCAGACATCGAGGCCCTTGATGTGATCGCTATGCTCATGAGTAATGAGAAGAGCCGAGACGTTGTCTGTCGAGAGCCCCAGTTCTGCCATGCGCTTTAATGTCTCGCGGCGAGACAGTCCGTCATCGACCATAATGAGCCCCTGCGGGCCCTCGATGAGTGCGCAGTTGCCTTTAGAGCCACTGCCGAGGATATGAAGGTGCAGGCAAGACATAAGATTCCAAAGGATACAATGGGTGCGGACGAATAGAGGAGGAAGCGAATGCCAACGGTATCACAGCATTACGGACACCATGCCGTGCCTGGGGCAGTCGATGAGACCCGGACGAGGCAGCAGGCAGCTCCTGTCGTGCTCATGGTATCAGGCGGCGCGGACTCGACGGCACTGCTTCTTATGGCGTGCACATCAAAGTTGGATATTCTGGATGGGCGTGGTGTAGCCCCCATCGCGCGTGAGCGACTGCACGTGCTGCATGTGAACCATCATCTGCGCGGCGAGGCATCCGATGGCGACGAGGCCTTTGTGCGTGAGCTCTGCGCGCAATATGGTTTACCGCTGTGTGTGGAGCACGCTTATTTTGATGGGGAGTCGGGCAATATTGAGGCCGCGGCCCGCGAGGTGCGCTATGCCGCGGCGCGGAGGTATGTTCGCGAACTCTGCGCCCAGACGGGGGCACCGCGAACGGCGGCTCGTATCTGCACCGCGCACACGTCTTCGGATCGCGCGGAAACGTTTTTGATGAACGCGATTAAGGGTTCGGGGTCCGCTGGTCTATCGAGCATTCCTCGCCGGAGGAATATCGTGGTGCGTCCCTTGCTCGACCTGACTCATGATGAGCTCGTAGGCTATCTGCAGGTGCATGGTCAGCCGTGGCGAGAGGACGAGAGCAACGAGGACGTCTCGTACTTGCGCAACTACGTGCGCCATCGAGTGATGCCGGTGGTGGCGCAGCGTAACGCGAGCGTCTGTAAGACGATTGGCGCCGCCTGCGAGATCTTAGGCGATGAGGACGCCTTTCTTTCCCAGCTTTCCGCGCAGGCGTTTCGAAGCTGCCTGCGTAAGGAGGCGGCGGGTGCACTGGTCCTTGACGCTCGCCGACTGGCCGCGGCCGAGGTGGTGATTGCTCGGCGCATGGTGCGACTGGCAATTAAGCGTATCGACCCAGACGCTCGCCCGGAGATGCGGCATGTGGAGCGCGTGCTTGCCTGTGTCGCCGAAGGCTCGGGTTCGGTCACGCTGCCGGCGGGAATCGATGCGCGCGTGGAGTTTGGCATGCTGTCATTCAAGGCCCCGGCGGCGCGCGAGGGGTTAGTTGCCGATTGGGTCACCATTCCCGGTCGATTGCCGCTGGGGGCGGGCCGCATCCTGGTGGCAGAGCCGATAGCCGTCGAGCCGGGGTGTGATATTGTGCGCCGTGCCCGCGAACTTGCGGGTGCCGGAGGGGTGGTCGCTATGGTGGATGCAGCGACGCTGGGCTTTGCCGATCGCGATAGCGAACGGATGCTCGCCGGCTCGCGCGGGGAGATTCCCGCCGAGGCGCGTTTGGCGCGTCTGTGGGTAGACGGTCCCGCGCCGGGGGATGTGATGTGTCCGTTGGGCATGAGTGGGCGAAGTAAGAAGGTGTCCGACCTGCTCAACGAGGCTCGTATTCCCGTTTCTGAGCGCGCAGGCGTTCCTGTGGTGAGAACGGCTCCGGGAGGTGCCGTAGTATGGGTCGCAGGCGTTCGCACGGACGAGCGTTTTAAATGCACGGCCGCAACGCGCGTGGCGTATCTGCTTCGCGTGGTCGATGCGGAATAGCGTCCCACGCCAGCTATTCTGTGCGACGTTGACGGTATTCCCGCACTGATGGTGCGCGGGCTGGAAAATATACCCCGTGCGCTGCTAGAATGTGTAGTTCGCGTCCATACGGCGGTGTGTGGGCGATAAGCACAAGAAAGGGTTGTCATGGCTTCTCAACATCCGGATATCGAGAAGGTTCTGTTTACGCAGGAGGATATCGACGGTATCGTCTCTCGCCTAGGCGAGGAGATCACTCGCGACTACGCGGGTAAGGATCTGGTACTGATTGCGGTCCTGCGCGGCGCCGTGGTCTTTATGGGCGACCTGATGCGCAAGATCGAGCTGCCGACCAACATCGATTTCATGGCTGTTTCGAGCTATGGCGACGGTGTGAAGTCCTCGGGCATCGTGCGTATCATTAAGGACCTGGATATCGACATCCGCGGTCGCGACGTGCTGATCGTCGAGGACATTCTGGACTCGGGCCTGACGCTCAAGTACCTGATGAAGAACCTCGAGAGCCGCAAGCCCGCTTCTCTGGAGGTCGCCGCCTTCCTGTGGAAGGACGTTGAGGACCGTACCTCGGCCATCACGCCCAAGTATGTTGGAACCCATTGCCCCGATGCCTTCGTGGTGGGCTACGGCCTCGACTATGCCGAGCGCTATCGTAACCTTCCGTATCTGGGCATTTTGAAACCGGAGGTTTATTCGTAAGATGCCCGACGACCGTAACGATAACAATTCCCAGACTCCCCGGGAGCCTAAGATCCCGGGGATGCCCGGAGGCAAGAAGCCCACGCGTACGGGCTGGCTGTATTTTATTTTGGCTTGCGCGCTTCTGGGCTACGCCTTCTTTAACATGGGCTCCGGCTTTGCCAATTCCAGCAATACCGTAAAGCTCGCAACGAGCGAGATGGTCAACGCCATTAAGCAGGATCGCGTCGAAGATTTGACCTATACGGTTCAAGACGGAAGCGTGACGGGTCATTACTGGAAGACGAAGAAGGACAAGGGCGATACGAGCGAGCTCAAGGGCTTCTCCTCGACCTATGTCGGCTCCGATTCGCTTGCCGAGCTTATGGCGGAGCACCCCGATACCAAGTACATCGTCAACACCAACGATCCCGATTTTTGGGGCGACTTGGCGATGAGTGTGCTTCCGACGATTGCCTTGATCGCCATCATGTTCTACTTTATGCGCCAGATGATGGGCGCCAACAACAGGAACATGCAGTTTGGCAAGACCAACGCCAAGACCAACGAGGCCACGCGCCCCAAGGTCAAGTTTGAAGACGTTGCCGGCGTGGACGAGGCAGTCGAGGAGCTCGAGGAGATTCGCGACTTCCTGAGCGATCCGGACCGCTATCGCAAACTGGGTGCCAAGATTCCGCGTGGCGTTTTGCTGGTGGGCCCTCCGGGTACCGGTAAGACGCTGCTGGCCAAGGCCGTTGCCGGCGAGGCGGGCGTGCCGTTCTTTAGCATCTCGGGTTCCGACTTTGTCGAGATGTTCGTGGGTGTCGGCGCCAGCCGTGTGCGCGACCTCTTTAAGGAGGCCAAGTCCCAGGCCCCGTCGATCATCTTCATCGATGAGATCGATGCTGTGGGACGTCAGCGCGGAGCTGGCTTGGGCGGCGGTCACGACGAGCGCGAGCAGACGCTCAACCAGCTGCTGGTCGAGATGGACGGTTTTGAGGAGAGCGAGTCGGTCATCCTGATCGCTGCGACCAACCGTCCTGACATTCTGGACCCGGCATTGCTGCGCCCCGGTCGTTTTGACCGCCAAGTCACGGTTGACCGTCCGGATGTGAAGGGCCGCGAGCAGATCTTGCGCGTGCATGCCGAGAACAAGCCGATGGACGAGGACGTGAAGTTTGAGAAGCTCGCCCAGATGACCGTTGGCTTCACCGGCGCCGATCTGGCAAATCTGCTCAACGAGTCTGCGCTGCTGGCTGCCCGCCGCCATCGTTCCGTGATCTCGATGGACGAGGTCGAGGAGTCGATGGAGCGTGTGATTGCCGGACCGCAACGCAAGGGCCGCGTGATGACCGAAGCCGAGCGCACCACGATTGCTTACCACGAGAGCGGTCACGCCCTGGTGGGCCACATCTTGGAGCATTCCGATCCGGTTCATAAGATTTCGATTGTCAGCCGCGGCCAGGCTCTGGGCTACACGTTGCAGCTTCCGCAGGAGGATCACTTCCTCAAGACCAAGAACGAGATGCTCGACGAGCTCGCTGTGTTCTTGGGCGGCCGCGTCGCCGAGGAGCTCATGTGCGACGACATCACGTCGGGCGCGAGCAACGATCTGGAGCGCGCGACTAAGATGGCGCGCGAGATGGTCACGCGCCTGGGCATGAGCGAGGAACTGGGCACGCAAGTGTTTGGCGAGGCGCAGCATCAGGTGTTCCTGGGTCGCGACTATGCCGATCACCAGGATTACTCCGAGGAGACGGCGCGTCGCATCGACATCGAGGTCCAGCGCATTATGCGTGAGGCCCATCGCCGTGCGGTCGAGATTTTGGATGCCCGTCGCGACCAGCTCGATTTGATGGCCAAGGTGTTGCTTGAGCGCGAGACCGTCGAAGGCGACGCCGTGAATGCCCTGCTCGACAACGAGTGGGACGCCTACCTTGAGCGCGAGGGCGATATCCTGGCGGCCAAGGAGGAGCGCAACGCCAAGGCGGCCGGCATGCCGACCAAGAAGCGCTCGCCTCGCATGAGCGAGGAGGAGCTGGCGGCTGATGCCGCAGCCTTTGCGCAGGCGGCCATGCAGGAGGATGCCGAAGCCGCATCCGATGATGCCGGCGATGACTGTGCCGTCAATGCCGGTGCCGACACCGACGCCGACAAATAGCCTTTGTGGCGAAAGCCTCTGCGGGGAAACCTGCGGAGGCTATTTCTTTGGCTCTGTTAGACCAAGGTTGACATAAAAACGATGTCACCGCGAGGCGGTACCCTTCAATTAACGTCGAAGGAGCGCCCATGGATGCAGACGACCTGGTCATCACCCTCAAGAAGAGCCTGGCGAAGCTCAGCAGGACCGAGCGCCGTAAAGCCGTCGAGCTGGTCGGGGACGTCGTCCGCGCCGCCATGTTCGATGACGCGGCGGGCGATGGCTACGAAATCGAGCGCTGCCCCCGCTGCGGATCGACGGCCGTCGTCAAGAAAGGCAAATCCAAGAACGGCGACCGGCGCTACCTCTGCCGCGGCTGCGGCAGGACCTTCTCCGGCTCCACCGGCCGGGTACTCGGGAGGAGCAGGCTGCCGCGCGAGACCTGGATGGCCTACGCCGAGTGCTTCGCGCTCATGCTCCCGCTGCGCGAGTGCGCGGCCCGATGCGGCGTCTGCCTCAAGACCGCCTGGACCATGCGCCTCAGGCTCATCGAGTGCCTCAAGGCATACTCCCCGGATTTCCGCGTCGGGCGGGGCGGCGCCTGCGAGCTCGACGAGACGTACTTCCCCGAGTCCTTCAAGGGCAACCACTCCAGGGGCTCCTTCGAGATGCCGAGGAAGGCCCGCCATCGCGGCAAGGAGGTCCACAGGCGCGGCCTCTCCCGCGAGCAGATCTGCGTCATGACGGGAATCAGCGACACGAACGCCACCTTCTTCGAGGTGTCGGGGCGCGGCGTGGTCTCGCGCAAGCGTGCGGCGGAGGCCCTTCGCGGACGTATCGGCGCGGGCGCGGTCGTCGCCACGGACAAGGCGACCGCATACATCGACGTGTTGCGCGACCTGAAGGTCGCCTCGCATGAATCCTATGATTCCAAGGACCGCTCGGAGGGCACCATCAACCGCATCAACACCGTCCATTCGCTCCTCGACTCGTTCATGGCCCGCTTCAAGGGAGTGTCCACCAAGCACCTCGGCGCCTATCTCGACTGGTTCCGCTGGCGCCGCACCTTCATGGCGACCGACTCCCGCAGCGCGGAGTCCACGGTCGCACGTCAGCTCGCCAACGGAACCTGCTCGACCCGCATCCGCGACATGTTCAACGTCCTGCCGCCCTATATGGACTACTGGGACGGTCGGGCGGCCTAGCGGATTAAAATGGTGGACACGGAGCAGCGACCGCGGAAGGAGCGGCGATGGCATCGAACGTCCCGGCCACCACGATAAGAATCGATCCCGAGGTCAAAAGGGAGGCCGCGGCCGTGCTCGACGAGCTCGGGCTCTCCATGTCGGGCGCCATGAACATATTCCTCAGGGCGGTGATCCGCGAGGGCGGCCTGCCCTTCGACGTCAGGCTGGGATCTGCGGGGAAGGCTGACGGGGAGGGCGGGGACCGCGATGGGCGGGGATAGCCCGATTATTTTCCGCTTCGACGAACAGCCGATCGTGTCAAATTTGGTCTAACAGAGCCAATATTTATTCATACTTAGCAATTCTTGCGCCATTGGGGGATTACCCGCAAGCCCACGATCGTCTTGCTTTAATCCGTGGACACATATAACCGCGCGCCTGTCGCATAGCAATTCACATAGTTGGTTTATTGTGAGTGCATATCTTCCGTTGAAGATGAAGTTCGAGTTGAGGTTCTTTGAGAACGAAAGTAGCTGCGAGTCGGGGTCAAGAACAACAACTACGTGAAGGACTTTGCTCTCATCCGTCCAATTTAATAGATTGATTTCAACGCCAGGCAGCAACTCTATATTGTGTAAAGCAGCCATTTTTCTCATAAGGAGATAAGCTGCTACATCGAGATTATTTGAATTTGTTTGAGCGAGCAATTGATAATCGGCAGCTTTTGCTTCTCTTATCTGATCATATCCAGTTTGCAGATCAAATTTCGCTTCACTACCTATCGGGCGATCAATGGTCAAATCGGCCGATTTGTTATTAAAATGATTATGGATGGAAAGTTTTGTATATTCATCCATAGCCGCTTCCTTTCGTACATACAACCTAGAAACAGTTTAGTTTCTGCAAGCAGTTCCTTTGCTGTCAGCTTTGAGTATTTGCTCGCTTGAGCGCTGAAAAATATCGCAAAAGGACACCGCCGATATGGTATGTGGACGTCGGGGCCAACAT
>URTZ01000082.1 GCA_900550825.1 uncultured Collinsella sp.
CGCAGGAAGCTTGGATACGCCTAGGCGCGGTCCAAGAAATCGTCCGCACCCCCAATCGGACCGATTTAGCTAAACTCGATGAAATAAATGACATTTCGGTATCTGATTTGGAATTCTCGGTTGCCCTTCCAGACGGATCTGTCCGAGAGGTCCTCGGCGGGTTTTCTTTCAAGTTTTCCGGTCCTGGTACATATTGCATAGTTGGGGAAAACGGAAGAGGCAAGACGTCACTTCTTTACTTGATGCTCGGGCTATACTCATCGAAAGGCAAAGTAAAATACAACGGCGTGCCAATCGAAGAATGCGACTTGGATTACATACGTGCGAGAGAGATATCGTGCTGCCCACAGTCGTGCTTCGCGCCGGACGAAACGGTGAAAGAGCTGTTAGAGTATTTCGACACGCCCTTTTCTTCCTATCACCGGGGTGTAGATGGCCTACTTTCGCTGGAAAACAGCGTGAAGGAGTTGCTCGGGAAACGTTGCTCCGCGCTTTCGGGCGGTGAGCTGCGCCGAGTGTACTTATGGTCGGCGATTTCACGCAAGTCGTCAGTTTTGGTACTCGACGAGCCCACGACTGGGTTAGACGCTGTAAGCCGCGCCGAGCTTGCGGCCTATGTTAAGCGCAACAAGCAAAGCCAGCTGATCATCGTTGTCTCTCACGATGACGAGATGGTCGGCGCGGTAGAAGGGGTAGTGGATTTAGGCAGCATGTACCAGGGTAAATGATGACAAGTGTAGTGCTACCCAACTGGCAGAGATAACAAAAAGGCGATGCAGATGCACGTAGCATTCAGGCGGTTCGGACTCGGTGCCTTCACGCCATCGCAACGCTTTCAGATATAGTTCTCGTTCTCTTACTAAAGGAAACTTTAGTCTACGTCATCTTGTCGAGACAGAGGTGAAGCGAAGTGTTGTCGCGACGTATCTTATTCCAGGTGGCTCAGTATCAGCGTGAGAATCGCACCAAAGTGTACTTACGATTCTCGTGTCCCACGGACAACATGAGCTGAGCATTGAGGTTCCACCCTTTGCTGCAACTACACGGGGTTGGACGGCAATGAATATGCCGGGCCGCATACCACGCGCAGCGGGGGTCCATGTCCCAGTATGTTGCCTACAGCAGCCTCGATGTCCACGCACACATCATCTCTGCCTTCGCGTTCAATCCATTTGCCGGAGAGTGCGAGGGTTGCCAGGCCGTAGAATTCGAGCCGAACAAATGAAATGCGGTATCAGCGCATAGGATTAAACTGACGATTGCTTTGCACTGAGAATACGCTTGGAAAGCCGCTATGGGTGGCGGCCCGGGTTAAATAGAGAAGCCCGTCCGATCACTTTCATGTGGCGAACGGTCGGGCTTCTTATTCCACTTGCCAATGCTCGGCTCATATTGGAAGAAAGCTACGCTAATGTTTGCGTGACACTCCTATTTTCTCCGAAGAAAGAGTCGGATAATGAAGAATAGAATTAAAAAAGGTGCCAGATATAACGCAAATATAAAGGCTAATCCAACGAGACCTTGCAATAATGGCATAACTCCTCCCAGACACGAGATTTTGGTATTTGTTCCCATCTTATTCTGAATTGGACCAAATAGTTCCTAGCCACAAAACTACTCGTCAACTGGATCGCACCAATCTGCTGGCAAAACACAGCTTGATTCTTTATCGACATAGCACCAATCCGCAACAGGGCACTCGGCGATGTCGTAAAAATTGCATATATCAACTCCAAGACAACAAGGCTCAACGGGAGGATGTTCATTTGAACCAACAGGATGGATATGCTTCATAACAGCTCCTCACCTTAATCCAATTAGAGACTACGTTTGATCAATGCCACAGTGATCTACAACGCAGATGCTGCCGCCATCCATGTCATAGTCGCAGTAATCGTATGCACCACAGCCATCTGCTTTATCATAAACAGTACAGATGTCAGTAATGCCCAAGAGGCAGTCAAAAGACATCGGCTTCACGCCTGCCTCGTCGCCACTTCCTGGATTAATCGGATGAATATGCTTCACGACTACCTCCCTTTGAGTGCAGAAAAACCTCAATATTGTGTATAACAAACCAAGATGTCTAGTTCACCATATTTCTAGAATGGTTTCGGCGAACGTAGCAATAAGCTTCGCAGACGGTAATCAGAAGAACGAACACCTCCACAATGGTGACAGCAATGCGCTGAACCGCTTATTCCGATACAGTAGCTTCTCGTTGATTTTTCTCCTGCGAAGATGAGTGGCGGGAAATAAGGTCAAAAGCCATCTCGTAGCACATTTTTCTATATTCACATGATGCAGGGTGTAGACTCTTGGGCAAGTAGCCGTGCTCGTCTGCAGCCTCCCAGCTACAGCCCCCACCACAGAAAGACCGAGCCCAACAGTCCGTACAGTCAATTCTTTTTTCGACACCCTGACTCCAGTTTTCAATATACCTAGTTTCGTCAATTCCGGTGACGATGTTGCCCATTTTGAATCGCATCATCCCGACAAACCTGTGACAGGGGTATACGTCCCCTTCGGGAGTCACGGAAATAAAACGCCTGCCAGCCCCGCATCCGACAAAGGCGATCCTGTTGCTCATAATCAAATCAACTGCAGTTTTCAATGTTCTAAACAAGGGCTTTTCCCCTTGATCAATCTGTTTGAGATATTGATCCGCCAAATCTATTAGGCCCGCCCTGATTTTGTTTAATGAGTGTTCGTCGAGTTTGATATTCTCATCGAATGAGCTCACGGGCGAGAAGTAAATCCTTCTGAAGCCCATCTCTTTAAACTGAAGATAGTCTTCAACAAGGTTACAGTTATTATTTGTTAAGGTCGCTCTTGCGCCGAAGGGGAACGACTCGGAAAAACGACGAACGTTTTTGTCGATATCGGAGAAAGAGCCGCCTCCCGTCTTGTACGGGCGCGATGCATCGTGCTTGCATCCTGTACCATCGAGACTAATCAGAACAGAAAACCCGTGCTCCTTGAAAGAATTCACAGCAGTGTCATTCAAAAGCGTTCCGTTGGTCGTAATAGAATAGGTAAAGTTTCTATTGGGGTATATTCTTTTTGAATAGTCGACCGTTTTCCATATCAGCGGCTCGTTAATCATGGGTTCCCCACCAAAAAAGACGATCGCAAGCGTTTCGTTTTCCGATGAACTTGCGACGAGGTAGTCGACCGCCTTGAAGGCTATCTCGTCTGTCATCAGCAGAGGAGACGTTCCATAATCTCCTTTACCGGCAAAACAGTAACTACAACCAAGGTTGCATGCATGTGAAACGTGGAGTTCGATGGATTTAAGTTTTCGAGGCGTGTCTTTTGTTAAGAAAGTCCGCTCAGACAATCGTTGATACTCATCAATGTCGTCTTCAAGTTCTGCTATGGTCGTTTGGTCGTAGCCTTTCGCAGCAAGTGACTTTGTTAGCAACTTCGAGTTGACCGTTCTTCCCGATGCTTCAAATATGCGAAGCGCATCTTCTGATGCTTGGTCAACCTGAAAGCAATTGCGAGTGACCTCATCGAAGCAGTAACGACGATCACTTACTGAGAAAAATGCATACGTTCCTCAATTTCATGCTGGACTGGCACTAACCTTGTTTATTGTTGCGCAGCTATAAAAAACCACCAGCGGGGATTCGGTGTGCGGCCCAATCGGACTCCCAAAAGGTTCTATTTGAGACTGGCAAGCTTTGTGTTGTTGGCACTTCGACATCGCTCTTTATTCCAACATGGAGCCTCGCAGTTTGAGTCGACTTGCCTCTGGAAGGTCCGATCTTAACTTGATTTAGGATGAAAACAGATTACAGGCGCGCTCCTCTAGAAAGAAAGGAAACCAATCGCCGCCTTTCACCAGGAAAGTTTTTATAGCCCACCTCGAGCAAAATGAAAGATGCGAGAGCGATTGGGGAACAACGCGAATCTCCCCTTTTGGGTGGGAGCGAGCCTTCAGCCACCGGCGAACGACTCGCCCTGGTCAGAATCTGGAAGTGGTGCCGGGCCGCTTGGGCCTCCCCGGTGACTTCGTGGGGCTTACCTGCCTGACGTCGAGGAGTACATCCGCAAGATTCGTTCCCTATGCCGTTTGCTCTCACGCCCGCCTTAGTTCCAAGTCGGGCGAGCCGCCGCGCTCATGCGACCCGTGGCGGCGACACGTCGACGCCGCGCTCGCTGAGCACATCTTCGGTCGCGGGCGAGCACGAGGTCGCGCCGGCGCATCCGCTGGGACTGCTGTGCGTGCAAAACGGCTACGTGGTGAGCGTCCCGCGCTGGATTCAGCCGAGTGAGGAAGGCGTTGAGATCGGCGCGCTGGCAACGGGGGAGGGCGGCATCACCGACGACGTCTCGGCCCGCCATGCCCATATCTGGTGCGACGAGTCTGGCGCATGGTTTGTCGAGGACCTGTCGTCCACTAACGGCACCGTGGTGGTAAACGGGGCCACGAGTGTGTGTATTCAAGTAGAGCCCGGCCGCTCCGCCCAGCTCAACCCCGGCGACGAGCTCAAACTCGGCGAATCCACCACCTACGCCATCCTGCTCGGCGCCCTCTAGCCGGCAGTTAGGGACGTTCCTTTCCTGCCGGTACTTGGGGACACTCCTTGGCGCGTCAGAGCCAGTCGTCCGGGGATGGAGGGACCATTCTGGCCTTTGGCGGTCACCCGAGGTAAACCTTTACCGCCCGCCTATATTTGTCGAAATTACACTTAACGGCGGGGTACAATAAACCCGCATGCGGATTTCCGTTGCGGGCGCTTCCCATCGCCGGGGCGTGCCCGGGAGCATCCGGCATGCGGCCTTTGCGGCGCTCGGTCATGTGCAAGACGGGCGGTCGGGTCTGTGGGGCGCATCAGCTGCCCCTCGCCTCGGCATGTCTTCTCTCCACGCCACGTACCTGCTGCTGAGCCTGCCTGCCAGATGATTGGAAGCAACAGCGTAAATCCCATCACGCCAACATCCCGGCGATCGCCGGGGCCTGTATACCTATATGAGAGGAGAGGGGTATATGGCGCGTAAGTTTAAGTCTATGGACGGCAACGAGGCGGCCGCATATGTTTCGTATGCGTACACCGAGGTAGCGGGAATCTATCCCATTACGCCGTCCAGCCCGATGGCCGACCATGTCGACCAGTGGGCGGCCCAGGGTCGCAAGAACATCTTCGGCACCCCGGTCAAGGTCGTCGAGATGGAGTCCGAGGCAGGTGCAGCCGGTACCGTTCACGGTTCGCTGGGCGCCGGTGCTCTGACCACCACCTACACGGCTTCCCAGGGCCTGCTCCTGATGATCCCGAACATGTACAAGATCGCGGGCGAGCAGCTCCCGGGCGTCTTCCACGTCTCCGCGCGTTGCGTCGCTTCCCACGCCCTGAACATTTTTGGCGATCACTCCGACGTCATGGCCTGCCGTCAGACCGGCTTCGCCATGCTCGCCGAGGGCAACGTCCAGGAGGTCATGGACCTCTCGCCGGTGGCTCACCTTGCCGCCATCGAGGGTAAGACCCCGTTCCTTAACTTCTTCGACGGCTTCCGCACCAGCCACGAGATCCAGAAGGTCGCCATGTGGGACTACAAGGATCTGGCCGAGATGTGCGACATGGACGCCGTCCAGGCTTTCCGCGATCACGCGCTCAACCCTGAGCACCCGCACACCCGCGGCAGCCACGAGAACGGCGACATCTTCTTCCAGAACCGCGAGGCCTGCAACAAGGTCTACGACGAGCTCCCTGCCGTCGTCGAGGGCTACATGAAGAAGATCAACGAGAAGCTCGGCACCGATTACGGCCTGTTCAACTACTACGGCGCTCCCGATGCCGATCGCGTCGTCGTGTGCATGGGCTCCTTCTGCGACGTGCTCGAGGAAGTCATCGACTACCTCAACGCTCACGGCGAGAAGGTCGGCCTGGTCAAGGTTCGCCTGTTCCGCCCGTTCTCCATCAAGCACTTCGTCGACGTTCTCCCCGAGACCGTCCAGAAGATCGCCGTCATGGACCGTACCAAGGAGCCGGGTTCCATCGGCGAGCCGCTCTACCAGGACGTCGTCTCCGCTCTCTACGAGGCCGGCAAGACGGGCATCAAGGTCGTCGGCGGCCGTTATGGCCTGGGCAGCAAGGACACGCCTCCCGCGTCCGCGTTCGCTGTCTTCGAGGAGCTCAAGAAGGACGAGCCCAAGCGCGAGTTCACCATCGGCATTGTCGATGACGTGACCAACCTGAGCCTGCCCGAGGCCGAGGATACGCCCAACACCGCAGCCCCCGGCACCATCGAGTGCAAGTTCTGGGGTCTGGGTGGCGACGGTACCGTCGGCGCCAACAAGAACTCGATTAAGATCATCGGCGACCACACCGACAAGTACGTCCAGGCCTACTTCCAGTACGACTCCAAGAAGACCGGCGGCGTCACCGTCTCGCACCTGCGCTTTGGTGATTCCCCGATTCGCTCGCCGTACTACGTGACCAAGGCCGACTTTGTCGCCTGCCATAACCCCAGCTACATCGTTAAGGGCTTCAAGATGGTCCGCGACGTCAAGCCGGGCGGCACCTTCCTGGTCAACTGCCAGTGGAGCGACGAGGAGTTCGCCGAGCACATGCCCGCCGTGGCCAAGCGCTACATCGCGAACAACAACGTCAACGTTTACCTGATTGACGCTATCGACCTGGCGGCCAAGGTCGGCATGGGCAAGCGCACCAACACGGTGCTCCAGTCCGCCTTCTTCGCGCTGGCCAAGGTCCTGCCCGCCGAGGACGCCCTGCAGTACATGAAGGACGCGGCTACCAAGTCCTACATGAAGAAGGGCCAGGCCATCGTCGACGCCAACCACAAGGCCATCGATGCCGGCGCTACCGCTTTCCGTAAGTTCGAGGTTCCGGCCGACTGGGCTACCGCCGAGGATGTCGCTCCCGTCGAGCTCTCCGAGGAGACCAAGTCCGCTATCGCCCAGCAGGTCAAGAACCTGCTCGAGCCCATCGATCGCATGGACGGCGACAGCCTGCCTGTTTCCGCCTTCGTCGATTGCGCCGACGGCCAGTTTGAGCTGGGCGCCTCCGCATACGAGAAGCGCGGCGTCGCCGTGGTCGTTCCCCACTGGGATGAGACCAAGTGCATCCAGTGCAACCAGTGCGCCTACGTGTGCCCGCATGCCACCATCCGTCCGTTCGCGATGACCGAGGACGAGGCTGCCGCCGCGCCCGAGGCTACCCGCACGCTCGACGCCATGGGCCCCAAGGCCAAGGGCATGAAGTTCACCATGGCTGTGTCCCCGCTCGACTGCATGGGTTGCACCAACTGCGTCAAGGTCTGCCCCAAGGGCGCCCTCGAGATGGTTCCCACCGAGCAGGAGATGGACCAGCAGCCCGTTTGGGACTACATGGTCGAGAACGTCTCCGAGAAGAAGGAGCTCATCGCGGCCAACGTCAAGGGCAGCCAGTTTAAGCAGCCCTACCTGGAGTTCTCCGGCTCCTGCGCCGGCTGCGCCGAGACCGCCTATGCACGTCTGGTGACCCAGGTCGCCGGCGACCGCATGTTCATTTCCAACGCCACCGGCTGCTCCTCCATTTGGGGCAACCCCGCTGCCACCGCTCCTTACTGCAAGGACAAGGACGGTCACGGCCCGGCGTGGAACAACTCCCTGTTCGAGGACAATGCCGAGCACGGTCTGGGCATGGCCGTTGGCTATGAGGCCGTTCAGCACAAGCTGATCGCCGCTACCCAGGACATCATCGCTGCCGATGGTCCGTCCGATGAGCTCAAGGCTGCCGGCCAGGCTTGGATCGACTCCGTCAACGACGCCGAGGCCTCCAAGACCGCTGCCGCTGCCTACGTTGCCGAGCTCGAGAAGTGCGGCTGCGACGCTTCCAAGGCAATCCTCGCCGACAAGGCTTACCTCACCAAGAAGTCCTTCTGGATCTTCGGCGGCGACGGCTGGGCTTACGACATCGGCTTCGGTGGCCTGGACCACGTCCTGGCTTCCGGCCACAACGTCAACGTCTTCGTCTTCGACACCGAGGTCTACTCCAACACCGGCGGTCAGGCCTCCAAGGCCTCGAACCTGGGCCAGGTCGCTCAGTTCGCCGCTGCCGGTAAGGTGACCAAGAAGAAGTCCCTGGCCGAGATTGCCATGAGCTACGGCTACGTCTACGTGGCGCAGGTCGCCATGGGCGCCAACCCGGCTCAGACCCTCAAGGCCATTCACGAGGCCGAGGCCTACGACGGCCCGTCCCTCATCATCGGCTACAGCCCCTGCGAGATGCACTCCATCAAGAAGGGTGGCATGCAGAACTGCCAGGCCGAGATGAAGAAGGCTGTCGAGTGCGGTTACTGGAACCTCTTCCGCTTCAACCCCGAGGCTGCTGCCGGCAAGAAGTTCTCGCTCGATTCCAAGGAGCCCGCGGGCGGTTATCAGGAGTTCCTGATGAACGAGGCCCGTTACGCTTCGCTGACGCGTTCCTTCCCCGAGCGCGCCGAGGAGCTCTTCAAGGAGAATGAGCAGGCTGCTATGGACCGCTATCAGCACCTGCTGAAGCTCAAAACGGTGTATAACGAGGCCTAGGTCTCCCACCGCAGGATCTGAGGGCTGACCTTCGCGGACGTCCTCGGACATGAAAGAACCCCCGCTGCGCACTACGTGCGGCGGGGGTTCTTTCGTCCTGC
>URTZ01000083.1 GCA_900550825.1 uncultured Collinsella sp.
GGGCCAGGCTTTATCTGAACGACTTTGCGAAGCAACCGGAGTGAAGATAAAGCCTGGCCCGCCCGCGAAGCGCCACAGAGACCGCAGGGACGGGAGAAGCTATACTACTCTCAGTAGTTAAGGGTCGCGGATTGGCCGCGTCACCGCTCTCAACAGGAGGTCTTTGTTTATGGCAGATCAAAAGCCGGTTGTCGGGATCATCATGGGCTCCAAGTCCGATCTGGGCGTTATGGAAGGCTGCACCGCCGAGCTCGAGGCGCTTGGTGTGCCCTATGAGCTCGTCATTGCGAGCGCACACCGCACGCCGGCGAAGGTCCACGAGTGGGCTTCGACTGCCGCCGATCGCGGTATCAAAGTGATTATCGCCGCCGCCGGCAAGGCCGCTCACCTGGGTGGTGTCGTGGCTGCCTTTACGCCGCTGCCGGTCATCGGCGTGCCTATGAAGACGAGTGACCTGGGCGGCATGGATTCGCTGCTGTCGATGGTGCAGATGCCTTCGGGCGTGCCTGTGGCCTGCGTTGCCATCAACGGCGCCAAGAACGCCGCCATCTACGCCACGCAGATTCTGGGCGCTTGCGACCCCGAGTACCGCAAGGTTATCGAGAAGATGAAGCAGGAGATGGCCGACGCCTAGGCGTTCCGCCGTTTCACCGCAGTATAAGGAGAGCCATGTCCGACTATCAGGGAAAACGATTCAAGGCTTCTCAGATTCCCGATCCGTCGAAGCCGGGTGCTGCCCATGCGGCGCAGCAGGGTCGGACATCCTCTCCTCAGCAGCCGCGCGCGCCGCGTTCTGTAACGCCGACGTCCCATCGCCGTCAGGATACGCCGGCTGCGTATCGCCCTTCGTCTTATAGCACCGCTAAGAAGCCGCCCCGGTCTTCATCGCATGCCGCGCCGTCGGATTACACCGAGCCGCCGCGCAAAAAGCGCCGCTCCATTATTCCCATTCTGCTCATCATCATCGGTATCGGTCTGATTGTTGCCGCCGCTGCCATCTTTATCAATGCGCAGATCGGTTACAAGCAGGCGAGCGAGTCGTACCAAAAGATCGAAGAGCAATATGCGCCCGCTAAGGACGCCAGCGGCGTGCCGGTTATCGACTTTAATGCCCTTGCCCAGACAAATCCCGAGGTCGTCGGTTGGATTTACGCACCGGGCACCAACATTAACTATCCAGTAGTGCAGGCTACTGATAACTCCAAGTACCTCAACACGTTGTTCGATGGCACGTCCAACGCATCGGGTGCTATCTTCTTGGATTACGAGGACAATGCGCCCGGCATGGTGGATCAGCAGACTACGATCTATGGTCACCACATGAACGACGGATCGATGTTCAATGTGATCTCGGACACGACCGATCAGGCGACGTTCGACAGCATAGAGTACGTGTATTACATCACGCGCGACGCCACCTATAAGCTGCGTCCGCTGGCGACCAAAGTTGTCGAGGACACGTATGCCAAGGCGCGCATACCCAATTTTGAGGGCGACGACGGGCTCAAGAACTACCTGTCCGAGATGCTCGACGGTGCCTCTGCCGTGGCGAGCGATGCCACCGATCGTGCTGCTTCGGCAACCAAGGTCGTAACGCTTGTGACCTGTCGTTCGTTATCGCTGAGCAACACGCGTGCTGTCATGGTGCTCACGCCGGTCGAGGAATAAGTTGTTCGAGAGTAGCTAAAAAAGCCCCGTTCCAAATTGGCTACTCGACGACGGTAAGGGAGAAATGATGCTCGAGAATGGCAAAATGATGCCTTCGGTTGATGCTTGGCTGCGCGAGGCCAAGGCCGATTCGTCGGCACCTGCGTGCGGTATGTATCTGACACATAACGGTGTGGTGCGCGCGACGCCCAAGGCCGAGGCGCGCGGTGTCGAGACCGATGGCGTGGCGCCGGGCCACAAGGTGGGCGGCATGGTGTTTGGCTACGACGCCAGCAAGGTACAGGCCGCCATCGAGGCGACGCGCGCGATGCCGGGTATCGGCTATGTGCGCGTGTGGCTGGCAAGCGGCGAGCTCGCCGTGGGTGACGACATCATGCTCGTGCTCATCGGCGGAGACATTCGCCCGCACGTGGTCGATGCGCTGCAGGCGCTCGTTGGCACCATCAAGAATGAATGCGTGAGTGAGGTCGAGCGCGAGGCGTAGAGGCTTGCGTCGATAGAAGGCTCGTTTATAAAAATGCCCGCCGGTACGTGTGATACCGGCGGGCATTTTGCGTTTTGGGCGCGGTTGGCGCTACACGCGCGTCGCATCCTTGGGGCTCATGGTCATGCTCTGGAAGCGATTCTCCATAAAGTCATTATCGAAGTACTTGCCGTAGAACTGCGCAACGGGAATATCCGGTTCCGTGCCGTTGACGCGCTGATACCAATAATCGAGCGACTGCAGCGTCATAACGCCATCGACCAGCATAATGATGGTGAAGATGACGGTAGCCGAGTAGCGGCTCTTCCACGGAATCATGTTGATGAGCTTGAGCAGCCTCGGCAACAGCAGCTTGATCCAGATGAGGCCACCCAGGCCCCACAGGCAGGCAAAGCCCGTGCAGGTGCGTCCGCCCGTAAGGACGGCGAGTGGGTCGGGCATGCCGAACAACTTCATGTGCGAGTAGCTCCACGAGACCACGCCAAACGAGGTCTGCATAAACCAGCCCACGAACACCTCAAAGCTTGCGCCGAGCAGCGCGCTCACCAAAAAGATAATGATGGGGTTCTTTTTGTAGAAGCGGTTGAGCACCATGGTCATGAGTACGGCGCCAAATCCGTAGATGGGGCTGAAGGGGCCAAACAGCATGCCGGCGCGGTTCTGGTAGACGCCCGGGTCGTCGACCGTCATGTGCCAGATGTCCTCGGCGATCAGGCCGAGTATGCAGCAGACAAAGAATACCCAGAACAGGTTGAAGTAGTTGAGCTTAATGTAGCCTTCGCCGGTTTCATCGCGCCCGAGCATGCCCTCGGCGGCGGCGTCGCGATCGAGCATTTCCTGCAGGCGGCGCTGCAGCTCGCGCTCCTGGCGCAGCGTGGGGTCGACGGTGGCCGAAAGCGCGACGAGGATGCCGAGCTGGATGGCAGGGCGCAGCAAGAAGGGCCCGATGCCCTGGAGCATCACGTCAACCAAAAGCTCGACGACGGTAAACGCGATAAGGATATAGGACAGACGGGCAGCGTTGCGGCGCTGGTTTTTGATAAGGTCCAGGCCAAAGATGATCAGGATGACGGCACTGGCAGCCGAGAGCATGATGCCGGCGACAATCAGTCCGACCGCGACGAGCGTGTTGTCGCCGAGCTTGGCGGCGGCGTTGCCGTTGATGAGCGCGGTGATGACCTGCCACATAAAGGCGCCGACCGAAGGGAGCGTGCCCACGCCGGACAGGATGCACAGGACGGCGTACACCTTAATGATGAGGGGGATCTTCTTGACCTCCGTGGCGCTGGGGACGCTGGGGTCGAGTTCGTTTCGATCCATATAGAACCTTTCTCGTTTTGCTGTAGGTACAAGGATACGCCGCCGACCTGCTAAAAGACAGGACAAACGACCCAATTGCAGCAATGTAAGCCCTAGCGGTGGACGAGACGCGTCGCAACGGAAGTATGCGGGATCGTCGGCCCCGAGGCGGTTGCCCAATAAAATGTTTGGCTGCAAAACGGATTATAAGCTCGGTGGGCTTTTAAAAAGCGCTGTTCATGCGCGGGAGTGCTTGTCTTGCCGTGCGTATAATAGGGCAGGTAACGCCAAATAACGAGGCTCTGAGGGGATGCCATGTCTCAAGAAACCATCCACGCGGCCGAGCGCGCCGCGGGACAGGTGAAGACCATGTCGACGTATGATCCGGACTCCGACCAGCTGCATGAGGAATGCGGCATTTTTGGTGTGTGGGCGCCCGATCGCGACGTGGCTCGACTGACGTACTTTGGCCTGCGTGCACTGCAGCACCGCGGCCAGGAATCGGCGGGAATCGCCGTGGGTGACGGCGGCACGGTTATGGTTCGCAAGGACCTGGGCCTGCTCGACCGCGTGTTCTCCAACGCCGACCTGTCGACGCTCTCCGGCCAGCTGGCCGTGGGCCACGTGCGCTATGGCACTGCCGGTGCCAAGAGCTGGGAAGCCTCGCAGCCGCATCTTTCTACCATCAACAGCGTCATTATCGCGCTTGCTCACAACGGCACTCTGGTCAACACCGACGAGCTGCGCCGCCAGCTGATCGAGCTGGGCGTGCCGTTCCTCTCCAATTCGGATTCCGAGGTCGCGACCAAACTCATCGGCTACTTTACTCAGCGTACTGGCCATCTGCGCGAGGGCATTCGCAAGACCATGGAGCTCGTGCGCGGCGGCTACGCCATGACGCTCATCAACGAGCAGGCGCTCTACGCATTCCGCGATCCGCACGGCATTCGCCCGCTCGTGCTGGGCAAGCTGGTGGACGAGGGTCTGGACCAGGCCGATGCCGCATCCGTTTCGCAGCTGCCCTCGCAAGACGGCGCCGCGACGGTCGACTCCGCCGTCCATGTCACGCGCGCCGGCGGCTGGGTCGTTGCTTCCGAGACCTGCGCACTCGACATCGTGGGCGCCGAGTACGTCCGTGACGTCCGTCCCGGCGAGATCTTGCGCATCAGCGCCGAGGGTCTGGTATCCGAGCAGGGCGTGCCTGCAGCCGAAGAGCCCGCCAACTGCATCTTTGAGCAGGTCTACTTCGCCCGTCCCGACTCCATCATGAACGGCAAGAGCGTTTACGCCTGCCGTTACGACATGGGTCGTCAGCTGGCACATGAGGAGCCCGTCGAGGCCGACCTGGTCATCGGCGTGCCCGACTCCGGCCTGCCGCCCGCGGAGGGGTATTCGCACGAGAGCGGTATTCCCTTTGGCGAGGGTCTTATCAAGAACCGCTACGTGGGCCGTACGTTTATCGAGCCTACGCAGGAGTTGCGCGCCATGGGCGTGCGCATGAAGCTTAACCCGCTGCGCGACAACATCGAGGGCAAGCGCCTCGTCGTGATCGACGACTCCATCGTGCGTGGCACCACTATGGTGCAGCTCGTCAAGATGCTGCGCAACGCCGGCGCCAAGGAGATTCATATCCGCATCAACTCGCCCGAGGTCATCTGGCCGTGCTTCTACGGTATCGATACCGACGTGCAGTCGCAGCTTATCAGCGCCAACAAGACGGTCGACGAGATTTGCGAGTATATCGGCGCCGATTCGCTGGCCTTCCTTTCGGTCGAGGGCCTGCTTAAGGTCATGCCCAAGGGCGGTTACTGCGATGCGTGCTTTACCGGCCGCTACCCCGTGGCGATTCCCGAGAGCTTTGGCCGCGACAAGTTTATGGAGGGCTTTAAGCCCCGCAACCTGGACAAGCCGCTGCACTTTGACGACGACGCCGTGGTCGAGAAATACGACGACCGCAGCTGGGAAGAGAAGCACGGCGAGGCCTAAAGCCTGCCATGTAGGGACAGGTTTATTCTGGTAGGTTTTACCTGCTGTTTTGTTGATATGACGGCGTGTGCTGTTATGGCACACGCCGAAATGAACGCAACTATGAGCACCGTTTGGCGCCCGCGCGGCGGACGGTAGTGGGAGAGGAAGGCTCAGATGAGCGACAGCAAGCATGTGACGTATGAGGATGCCGGCGTCGATACCGCTGAGGGCGGCCGCGCCGTCGACGCTATTAAGCAAATGGTTAAGGACACCAACCGTCCCGAGGTCATCGGCGGCATCGGTGGCTTCGGTGGCCTGTTCTCGGCCGCCGCGCTTAAGGATATGGAAGACCCGATTCTGATTAGCGGTACCGACGGCGTGGGCACCAAGCTCGTGCTCGCTCAGATCATGGACCGTCACGAGACGGTGGGCCAGGACCTGGTCGCCATGTGCGTCAACGACATTTTGGCTTCGGGCGCCGAGCCGCTGTTCTTCCTGGACTACGTTGCCATCGGCCACATCGAGGCCGAACACATGGCAAAGATCATCAAGGGCGTGGCCGACGGCTGCAAGCTCGCGGGCTGCGCGCTCGTGGGCGGCGAGATGGCCGAGCACCCGGGCGTCATGGCTCCGGCCGACTACGACCTTGCCGGCTTTACCGTGGGCGTCGTCGACCGTCCCAAGATGCTCGACCCCGCGAATGTCCGTCCCGGCGACGTGATCCTGGGCCTGCCTTCCACCGGCGTGCACTCCAACGGCTACTCGCTCGTGCGCAAGGTCATCGGCGTCGACGGCATTAAGCCGGGCACGCCCGAGGCCGCCGCTAAGGCCGAAGAGCTGAGCCGCCCGCTCGAGGAGCTCGGTGGCGCATCGCTGGCTGACGCTCTGCTGGCCCCCACGCGCATCTACGTCAAGCCTATTCTGGAGCTGCTGCGCGGTGGCGCTCCGGTGCACGCCATCGCCCACATCACTGGCGGCGGTATTACCGAGAACCTCAACCGCGCGCTCGCCGACGACGTCGACGCCGTGGTCACCCGCAACGGTGCCGAGATGGGTTGGGACGTTCCGCCCGTCATCACCTATGTGTCGCGCCAGGCCGAGCTCGCGCCCAATGAGGCATGCAAGACCTTCAACATGGGCGTTGGCCTGTGCCTGATCGTCGCCCCCGAGGACGAGGCTGCCGTGACCGAGGCTCTGGTCGCGCTGGGCGAGAAGCCGTTCCGCGTGGGCGAGTGCGTCGAGGGTTCCGGTAAGGTCGTGTACTCCGATGAGCGCTAACGAGCAGATGACTGCCGCCGAGGGCCTGGATTTTGTGCCCTATACCCGTCCGACCGGCACCGATACGGCCGAGCCGCTCAAGATCGGTGTGCTCATCAGCGGTTCGGGTACCAACCTGCAGGCGCTGATCGATCTGATCGCCGCCGGCAAGCTCAACGCTTCGATTGAGCTTGTGGTGTCGAGCCGTCCTTCGGCTAAGGGTTTGCAGCGCGCTGAGCGCGCGGGCATCCAGACGCTTACGCTGTCCAAGGATGTCTATGCCGATCCTATCGCTGCTGACGAAATCATCGCGCATGAGCTGCTCGAGCGCGGCTGCGAATATGTGGTCATGGCCGGCTACATGCGCATGGTGCACACGCCGCTGCTGGCGGCGTTCCCCAACCGCGTGGTCAACTTGCATCCGGCGCTGCTGCCGAGCTTTACCGGTGCGCATGCGATTGACGACGCCTTTGCGCGCGGCGTCAAGGTGACCGGCGTGACCGTGCATTTTGCCAACGAGATTTACGACAACGGTCCCATCATCGCCCAGCGTGCGCTGGCTGTTGAGGAGGGCTGGGACGTCGACACGCTCGAGGAGCACATCCATGCGATCGAGCATGTGCTGTATCCCGAGGTCGTGCAGATGCTCGCCGACGGTCGCGTTCACGTGCTGGAGAACGGCAAGGTCGCCGTGGATCCTGCGAAATAATGACTCGCCGTAAAGGCGGTTGGGTGTAGCAAATACGTCCAGCCGCCTTTTTATTGCGCCACGTGTCGCCTGGCTTAGTTGAATTGAGTAGTTAGCTCTTCTTGCCTGTCAATTACAACAATCGTCTCTTGTGTGGAGAACGAAGCTTTCCGCCTTGAGATTAACTGGGAAAACGACCGGAAAGCTTGGCCTTCTGCTTCTAATTAGGCATAATTCTATTTATCATCTATCTAACATCTTGTTTTCAAAAATGAGCGAAAGAGGCTGGTTCAATAGGTGAAGCAGATGGCATGGAGCTGATTTATTCACTTATCGGCTATCCTGATGAAACCGAGTGGCTTGAGTTTAAAGAGAGTAATAGCGATCCCGTTAGAACGGGGCGTGATATCTCAGCGCTTGCAAATGCTGCCGCTTACTGCGGCCGCGCATATGCCTATAAGATCTGGGGTGTGAGCGACGGTACTCATGAGCTTGTGGGCACCCAGTTCAACCCATATCATGCAAAGGGCAAGGGAAACCAAGAGCTTTTGATGTGGCTCAAGCTTGCGCTCTCAAACAATGCGAATTACGAGTTTGCGGTTCTTAATCATGAGGCAAAGCACTTTGTGGTGCTGAAAGTGCACGCCGCGACCGCTCAGCCGGTCTATTTTGATAAGACAGCCTACATTCGAGAGGGCTCTTCCACGGCAGAACTGGTTCCCGGTAGTGCACGAGAGGCGGAGCTGTGGCGTCGCTTGCAGGCAGGGAACGCGGAGCTCGCTGTAGTTGAGAGAGATCTGACATCTCGAGAGGTCGCCGAGATACTAGATGTTGATGCGTATTTTGAGTTGTGCAGATTGAGAAGACCTGTCGATTTGGACGGAGTGTTGCTTGCTCTTTGTGAACAAGAGCTGATTCGTCGTCAAGATAACGGCCGATATAGTGTGACGCGCTTGGGAATGCTTCTGGTGGGAAAAAAGCTCTCTCGCTACCCGGAGCTCAGGAAACGCATGCTGCGAATCGTGCGATATGCGGGAAAAGGCAGTTTTGACATTGTCGGGGATACTGAAATCGACAAGGGTTACGCTTTGGCGCTTCCACAGGCTGAACAGCTGGTCATGTCGATGATTCCTGCTGTTGAGGCACTGGATGGCGCATTTCGACGCATTCAGACGGCTTATCCTCAAAGGGCGATTCGCGAGTTACTGTCAAACGCCGTGATTCATCAAGACATTGCTGACAATACGGCGGGG
>URTZ01000084.1 GCA_900550825.1 uncultured Collinsella sp.
TCGTTGAGCATGTTGGCGAGATCGACGATCTCGGGCTCGCGAGCGGCATTATCGATAACCGTGGTGCCCTGAGCGCGCACGGAGGCCATGATGAGGTTCTCGGTGGCGCCGACGCTGGCGAACTCGAGCGTGACGGTCGTGCCGCGCAGACCCTGGGGCGCGCTGGCGTTGATGTAGCCGTGGGCGGTATCGAACTCGACGCCCAAGGCCTCAAGACCCAAGATATGCATATCGATCTTGCGGGCGCCCAGGTTGCAGCCGCCGGGCATGGCGATCTTGGCGCGATGGAAACGGCCCAGCAGGGGCCCCATCACAGCCGTGGAAGCGCGCATCTTGGCAACGAGCTCGTAGGGAGCCTCCCAGGAATCGACCTGAGAGGTATCGATCTCGAGCGTGTGCTCGTCGAGAACATCGATCGTAGCGCCCATACCCTTGAGCACCTTGCCCATCACGTGGACATCGGAAATATCGGGCACGTTCTGCAGCGTCGTCTTGCCCGGCGCCAGAAGCGTTGCCGCCATAAGTTTGAGCGCGGAGTTCTTGGCACCCGAAACAGGCACGGAACCTCCGATGGCGTGGCCACCCTCAACGCGGATAATATCCAAGGTCTACCCTTTCAAAAAGCATGCCCGGGGTGGCTGGGCCATCCCGGGCATGATGTGTTCGCAAATGGTCGAACGCTAAATCGTTTGACTATTGGGCAAGCTTGAGCTTACACCATGCGATTTCATTATAGAGGTAGGCGCGGCGTGCATCATCCTCCGACAAATTACCCAGCTTCTCTTCAAAACCTTGAATATCAGCTTTAACCTTGTCGGCATCGACGGTCGCCAAATCGCAAGCGCGCTCGGCGAGGACGGTCACGACATCGTCCGCAACCTGGGCATAGCCGCCGGCCACGGCAAACGTGTGGTCGACAGTGCCCATGGCCTTATCGGAAACGCGAACGTAACCGCGGTCGATCGTGCAGATTTCGCTGGAGTGAGCAGGCAGAACGCCAAACTCGCCATCCGTGGACGGAATCGACACAAACGCAGCGTCGCCCTCATAGGCGCAGCTCACGGGGCACACGATGCGGATACGCATAACCTACTTCTCCCCCATCTTGCGGGCGCGCTCGCGCACGTCCTCAATCGTGGAAGCATAGCGGAATGCCTGCTCGGGCAGGTCATCGGCCTTGCCGTCGACAATCTCGGCGAAGGAGCGGACGGTATCCTCGACGCGGACGTAGACACCGGGGTTGCCGGTGAACTTCTCGGCGACGTGGAAGGACTGGGAGAGGAACTGCTGGATCTTACGGGCACGGTTGACCGTAAGGCGCTGCTCCTCGGACAGCTCGTCCATACCCAGAATGGCGATGATGTCCTGAAGGTCGGAGTACTCCTGCAGGAGCTCCTGGACCTTGACGGCGACACGGTAGTGCTCCTCGCCGACAATCGAGGGATCGAGGGCGTCGGAGGAAGACGCGAGCGGGTCGATGGCCGGGAACAGACCGAGCGACGAAATGCTACGCGAAAGAACTGTGGTGGCGTCGAGGTGCGTAAACGTCGTGGCAGGCGCCGGGTCGGTCAGGTCGTCTGCAGGGACGTAGACAGCCTGGACGGAGGTAATGGAACCCGTCTTGGTCGAAGTAATGCGCTCCTGGAGGTCGCCCATCTCGGTAGCCAGCGTAGGCTGGTAACCGACGGCGGACGGCATACGACCCAACAGTGCGGAAACCTCGGAACCGGCCTGGGAGAAGCGGAAGATGTTGTCGATGAACAGCAGAACGTCCTGGCCGCGATCGCGGAAATACTCAGCGGTGGTAAGGCCGGCCAGACCGATGCGCAGACGCGCTCCGGGCGGCTCGTTCATCTGACCATAGACCAAGCAGGTCTTGTCGATAACGCCAGACTCGCTCATCTCGAGGAACAGGTCGGTGCCCTCACGAGTACGCTCGCCGACACCGGTGAACACCGAGGTGCCGCCGTGCTCCTGGGCGAGGTTGTTGATGAGCTCCTGAATCAGAACGGTCTTGCCGACGCCGGCGCCGCCGAACAGACCCGTTTTGCCGCCACGGATGTAGGGCTCAAGCAGGTCAACGGCCTTGATGCCGGTTTCGAAAATCTCGGTCTTGGTGGTGAGCTCGTCGAAGCGGGGCGCTGCATGGTGGATGGGATAAAACTCCTCCACCTCGGGCATGGGCTTACCGTCGACAGGCTTGCCCATGACGTTCCAAATGCGGCCGAGCGTCTTGGGGCCAACGGGCATCTTCATGGGCTCACCGGTATCGGTGGCGATGAGACCACGCTGCAGGCCGTCGGTCGAGGACATGGCGACCGTGCGGACGACGCCGCCCGGAAGCTGGCTCTCGACCTCGAGGATCGTGCTCAGGTGACCGATCGGGGTCTCGGCCTCGACCGTGAGCGCGTTGTAGATCGGGGGCACCGCGCCGTCAAACTTGACGTCGACGACAGGGCCGATGATACGCACGATGCGGCCATCACCGGCAGTCGTCTTCTTGGTGGCTTCCTCGACCGCAAGCTTTACGGTGTTATTAGCCATTACTGTTCCTCCAATGCTGAGGCTCCGCCGACGATCTCGTTGATCTCGGTCGTGATCGAAGCCTGGCGCACGCGACTATACGTGCGGGTAAGGGTCGAGATGATCGCGGTGGCGTTTTCCGTCGCGGAGTGCATGGCCTTGCGGCGCGCACCCTGCTCGGCGGCCGCCGAATCGATCAGGGCCTGGTAGATGACCGTCAGGATATAAGACGGTACAAGCTTGCCGAGAACATGCTCGGGAGAGGGCACGAACTCGAACGTGGACGAGATGCGCTTAGGGGCGTCGGTCTCGTTCTTACGCGGACCGTGGGCCATAGCGATCATCTCGGGATCGAGCGGCAGCAAGTGCTCGACGCGAAGCTCCTGATCCACGCGGTTCTTGGCGTGGTGGTAGACAAGCTCGACACGGTCAAGCTCACCGGCACGATACGCATCGCAGATATGAGAGGAGATCATGCGAGCCTGATTGAAATCGGGCTCGGAGGAATTGCCCTCAAAATGCATGATGACATTTGCGCGGTCACGGAAATACGTGGCCGGCTTACGCCCACACGCGATGATCTCGCACTCGATGCCATCGTTCGCCCAAGAAGCGGCGAGCTTTTCGGCCGTGCGCTCCACCGTCGTATTGAAACCGCCGGCAAGGCCGCGGTCCGAAGCAATGACGACAATCAGGCCATGCTTGACGCTCTCATGCTTCTGCAGCATGGGATCGGTGCCCGAGCAGGAGGCGTCGCCGGCAACCGTCAGCATGACGTCGGTCAGCGCCTCCTTATAGGGCTCGGCCTGCTTGGAGCGATCGAGGGCACGACGGATCTTGGCCGTAGAGACCATCTCCATCGTGCGCGTGATCTGCTTGGTCGTGGTAACCGAGGAGATTCGCTTCTTAATGTCGCGAAGGTTGGCCATAGGGCTTAGTTCTCCTCTGATCCAGTCGTGTCGGCATGGTGTTTGGCCATGAACTGCTGCTTGAAGTCACCAATGACACGCAAGAGCTCGGCCTTGGTGTCGTCGTCGATCTTCTTGGCGCGAACCTTGTCGAGCAGCGAGCCAAAGCCATTGTCCATATACTCGATAAGCTCGGCACGGAAAGGCAGCACGTCGGCGATCTCCAGGTCATCCAGGAAGCCCTCGTTGCCGGCAAACAGCGTAACGATCTGCTCGCCAACCTCAAACGGTTTATAACGCGGCTGCTTCAGGAGCTCGGTCATGCGAGCGCCGTGGGTAAGCTGCTTTTGCGTGGCCTCGTCGAGGTCGGAGCCGAACTGCGTAAAGCCGGCGAGCTCCTGGTACGAAGCAAGGTCCAGACGGAGGTTGCCGGCGACCTGCTTCATGGCCTTGGTCTGTGCATCGCCACCGACGCGGGACACGGAGATACCCACGTCGACTGCCGGGCGCTGACCCTGGAAGAAGAGCTCGGACTGCAGGTAGATCTGACCATCGGTAATGGAAATAACGTTGGTCGGAATGTAGGCCGAGACGTCGCCGTCCTGGGTCTCGATGATCGGCAGAGCCGTCATGGAGCCGTAACCGTTCTTCTTGGACATCTTGACGGCACGCTCGAGCAGACGAGAGTGCAGGTAGAAGATGTCGCCAGGATAGGCCTCGCGTCCGGGCGGACGATGCAGCGTCAGCGACATCTGACGGTAGGCCACGGCCTGCTTGGACAGGTCGTCGTAGATGACGAGCACGTGGCCGCCAGGGTTGGTCTCGCTGGCGGGCTTGCCGTCCTCGCCGTTGTACATAAAGAACTCGCCGATAGCGGCACCGGCCATAGGCGCGATGTACTGCATAGGGGCGGAATCGGCAGCGGTGGCCGAAACGATGATGGTGTAGTCGAGCGCACCGTGCTGAGCGAGGGTCTCGCGGATGTTGGCAACCGTGGAGGCCTTCTGGCCGATGGCGACATAGATGCAGACCATGCCCTTGCCGCGCTGATTGAGGATAGCGTCGATGGCGATGGCGGTCTTACCGGTCTTACGGTCGCCGATGATGAGCTCACGCTGACCACGGCCGATAGGCACCATGGAGTCGATGGCCAACAGGCCGGTCTGAACCGGCTCGCACACCGGGGTACGGTCGATGACACCGGGGGCCTTGAACTCGATGGGGCGACGATGCGTGGCGACGATGTCACCCAGGCCGTCGATAGGCTGGCCGAGCGGATTGACGACGCGGCCGAGCATGGCGCGGCTCACAGGGATATCCATAATGCGGCCAGTGGTGCGGCACTCGTCGCCTTCCTTGATGGAGTCGACGGCACCAAACAGAACGGCGCCGACCTCGTCACGGTCAAGGTTCTGGGCAAGGCCGAAGACGGTCTCACCGGTATCGGAGCTCTTGAACTCCAGAAGCTCGCCTGCCATGGCGCTCTTGAGGCCGGAGACGCGCGCGATGCCGTCGCCTACCTCGTCGACCGTTGAAACCTCATGCGTATCGACCGTCGCGGAGAGGCTCGTGAGCTGCTCCTGCAGTTTCTTGGCGATATCCTGGGCATTGAGGGTTTCGGACATTAGGCTTCACCTCCGTACGAATTAGCAGAGTTTGCGAGGGTCTCCTGCGCGATGCGCAGCTGCGTCTTGACGGAGATGTCACGACGCTCGCCGCGGGCCTCGAGCACCAGGCCGCCCACGATAGACGGGTCGACCTGCTCGATAAGGAATACCTTGCGGCCGAAGTCCTGCTCGCATTTCTTAGTGATGGTTTGACGCAGCTCGTCGTCGAGCGGGATCGCCGTGGTGACGGTCACGCCCACTACATCCTCGTCTTCCTCGGCAACATACTTAAAGGCAGCTGCCACCTTGGGAAGAAGGTCGAGCTGGTCGCGCTTGGACATGGTGTCGAGCACGGCGATGATCTCGGGGCTGGCGCTAGCCAGGCGCTCGATCATCTCGAGGTCCTCGAACACATGGTTCTCGGCCTTGGCGGCTTCCAAAAGGGAGCGCGCGTAAGTCTCGAGCACCTTGTCCTGATAGCGGCTAGTCGGCATTCAGGCTACCTGCTTCCTGGATGTAGCGCTCGATGAGCTTCTTCTGCTCGCCCTCGTCCTCGAGTGCCTCGCCCACGATCTTGGTGGCGACGGCAACGGACAGGTCGGCGATGGAGCTCGCGGCACCGGCGTAGATGGACTTGCGCTCGTCCTCGACGGTCGTGTGGGCCTTGGCGATGATCTCCTCGGCCTCCTTGTGAGCAGCCTCGATGATACGGGCGCGCTCGGACTCGGCGTCCTTACGGGCCTCGAGAACGATGTCGGCAGCCTGACGACGGGCGTCGGTGACGATCGAGTCGGACTCAGCGCGCTTGGCGATAGCCTCCTGCTTGGTCTTCTCGGCCTCGTCGAGGCTCTCCTCGATCTTCTTGCCGCGCTCCTCCATGGTTTTCATGATGCCCGGCAGGGCGACCTTGGCCAGCACGATCCAGATGATCAGGAAGGCGATAAGCGCCGGGATGAACTCCGCCATCTTAGGGATGAGGATGTCCGCACCGGCAGCGCCGTCCTCGGCGAACGCGGAAACCGGCATGAGCAGCGCGGCCGCGGACGCGGAGAGTGCGATCGCGCTCTTCTGGGATGAAAGATTCATACTTGACGCTCCGTGCTATTTAACGATCAGCGCGACAACGAAGCCGATCAGAGCCAGAGCCTCGCCGAAGGCGGAGCCCATGATGAAGACGGTGAACACGCGGCCCTGGACCTCAGGCTGACGGGCCATAGCACCCGTAGCACCCAGAGCAGACAGGCCGATAGCAAGACCAGCGCCGATAACACCGAGACCGTAACCGATAACTCCCACGATTCCTCCTTTGTCGTGCGTGTCTTATTTCACGCAGGATAACCTTTTTATAACTGCCGGGCTCCATGGGTACGGGCACCGGCGGTTTAACGAATTGCCTTACCTTTAAGGCGCGAGCGGAAGATTACTCCTCCTCCGCGACCTCCTCTGCCTCGGAGACATACACGGCGGTAAGGACCGTGAAGACGTAAGCCTGGATGGCGCCGACCACAAGCTCGATCGCATAAATCAGGATGAGGATGGCAAGCCAGGCCAGCGAAGGCAGGGCGCCGACGGCGTGGGCCGCGGAAACCTGCTGAAGCAGCGGCTGCATGAACATGCTCGCCATGATGGCGAACGAGCCCATGACCACGTGTCCTGCGAACATGTTGCAGAACAGACGGACGGCAAGCGTGATGAGGCGCAGGAAGGTCGAGAAAAGCTCGACGACCCACACAAGCACGTTCATCGGGAAGCTCACGCCCTGCGGGGCGAGGCTCTTGATGTAGCCGATCACGCCGTGAGCCTTGCATCCGTAGTAGATGAAGTACACGAAGGCGAAGATGGCGAGCGCGGCGGTGGAGCCGATTGCGCCGGTGCCGGGCTTCATTCCCGGAATCAGGCCGATCATGTTATTGATCAGGATGAACAGGAAAAGCGAGCACAGGAACGGGAAGTGCTTCTTCCAGTTCTCACCCACGACGCCCTTGCCGATATCGTTCTCGACGTACTCGATGATGTACTCGAAACCGTTGACGAAGAAGCCCTTGGGAACTAGGGCCTGCTTCTTCTTGAACACGGCCAGGACGATCAGGAGCACGATCGTGGAGACGATCAGCCAAAACGAGTACTGCGTGATGCCGCAGCTCAGATCGCCCACGACAGGGGTGGAGCTGAACTCGCTGACCAGATGATTAATCTCATCAGGCAGCTTTTCAAAAATTTCCACGACTTACCTTTCGACCTCATGAGGATCTCGCAGCGCCTTGGCGACGCGAACCGTGCAGGCGGCCATAAAGGCCACGAAGCCGATCGCCTCGCCCAGGAGGAACATGCGAAATGCCTCTCCGAACAACGCAAACACAACCAAGGTAAAGACGAGCAGGGCGACTGCCGAGACCGCCAGGCTCACCATGCCCTTGAGCATGTCCGCATTCTGTTTATCGTCAAGAACCGGCTTGAGCGTAAAAACAAAGGGAAGGAAGGCAATTGCGCCCGCGATGGCACCTGCAACGATAGCGAGCAGATCGGCTATCTGAAACACTGGCGTCCTCACTTTCCTTTTTAACGCCTCACAGCACAGTCCCAGCCAAACATTGGTGACTATTGTACGAGCCAATCGCTAAAGTACAACCGTAAAACAAACGGTTAATACGCACCTGTACGTTTTCTTAAGGCCTTCTTTATGCCGCAGGTACGGTAATACGTTTTTTCGAACCCCTCAGCGCAAAACGTCCGTTAACAGAAGTGCGCGTGGACGACTTTTGCTCGCCCGCGCGCACCATTTCTTCGTATTTGTGACCGTAGCCGACAAGGCCCAACGACTAGAGCGTACCGTAGATGCGGTCGCCGGCGTCGCCCAGGCCGGGAACGATGTAGGCGGCCTCGTTGAGATGGTCATCGATGGCGCAGGTATAAATATGTACGTCGGGGTCCTTTTCGGCCAGTGACTTGAGGCCCTCGGGCGCGGCGACGATACACAGCATGCGGATATCCTTAACACCGCGCTCGCGCAGGTAGCTGATGGCCATCTCGGCCGAACCGCCCGTGGCGAGCATGGGGTCAACAACCAGGCAGATGCGCTGGTCGATATCCTTGGGCATCTTGCAGTAATACTCATGCGGCTCGTGGGTAACCTCGTCGCGCTCCATGCCGATGTGGCCCACGCGAGCGGAGGGTACCAAGTCGAGGATGCCGTCGACCATGCCGAGACCCGCACGCAGGATGGGAACGATGGCGAGCTTTTTGCCGGCGAGCTGCTTAAACGTTGCGGTGGTGATGGGGGTCTCGACCTCGACGTCTTCCATGGGCAGGTCGCGCATGGCCTCGTAGCCGTCAAAAAGTGCGAGCTCGCGCACGAGCTGGCGGAACTGGTTGGTGCCAGTGCTCTTGTCGCGCAAGATCGACAGCTTGTGCTGGACGAGCGGATGGTCGACAAGCGTCACACGGGACGTATCGTAGGTGACGGTCATGGGTTGATGCCCCTTTCATTGCGGCCGGAAGATGGCCTTGCTGACAAGACGCATGGCGACGTTGTTGCC
>URTZ01000085.1 GCA_900550825.1 uncultured Collinsella sp.
CCGCCACGTCGCCGAGGCCACCGGTCTTAACAAACGGTGCGCACTCGGCCGAGGCAAACACGATCTGCATCTTTTTGCTGGTTTCTGCCATATTGTCTCCCATGTTGTAATTCGAGAATAGCCGCCTGGCGCTAACCGGGCGGCTATTCTACATGTTACGAGCGATGTTGCGGTGCCAACGTTAACGCACGATGGTGGTGTCGGAAGTTAACGGAGCCTTGCCCAGCACCAGAATGTTCTCGGGCGTGCCGCGAAGCTCGGTATTGGTGGGGACCACGTTGTTCTTATCCAGGATGGCATTCTCAACGCGTGCGCCGCTCTTGATGATGCAGCTCTGGTTGATGATCGAGTTCGTCACCGAGGCGCCTTCCTCAACCACAACGCCGCGCGACAGGATCGAGTTGCGCACGGTGCCCTTGATGATGCAGCCGGCCGAGATGATCGAGTTGCACGCGTGGCTGCCGGTCGCATATCGCGAAGGCGGCACGTCGTGAGCCTTGGTCAGGATCGGGCGCTCGGGGTCGAAGAGCTGGTCGGCCACGGTCTGGTCGAGTAGGTCCATGCTGCGGCGATACAGCGACTTCTCGCTAAACACGCCCACGACCTCGCCCTTGTACTCGTAGCTGCACACGTCGATGTTGCCAAAGTCGCCCTGGAGTGCTTCGAGCAGGTCCAGATAGTCGGCGGCCTGGTAGTGGTCGATGATCTCGAGCAGCGTCTCGCGGTTGACGATGCAGCAGTCCATAGAGGCGTTGTCGCCGTACGCGACGCCGGCGCTCACACCCGTCAGGCGGCCGTTCTCGTTAATCTCGAGTTTGGTCTCGTCATCGACGTTGCGCGTGGCCTTGCAGTACACCACAGTCATCTGGGCACCGGAGTTCTCGTGCGCCTCGATGATGGTGTTGAGGTCCATGTTAAAGATGATGTTGGTGCCCATCATCACAACATAGGGCTTGTCCGAGCGCTGGAACAGCGTCTTGTTGGAAATGATGTCGCGCAGCAGGAAGCGCATGCCGCCCTTGGTGGTGCCATACGCGTTGCCGGGCACCATGAACAGGCCGCCCTTCTTGCGGTCCAGGCCCCAGTCCTTGCCCGAGCCCACGTGGTCGATCAGCGAGCGGTAGTTGCCCGGCATGACGACGCCGACGGTCTTAATGCCGGCATTCATCATGTTGGACAGCGGGAAGTCGATCAGGCGGTAGCGGCCCAAAAACGGAACGGATGCGATGGGGCGGTCCTTGAGCAGCACACTGCCGTAGGTCGAAGAGTAGTTAGCGGTGATATAACCGATGGCCTTGCGATTGATCATCGGATCATTCCCCCTTCCCGATAACGACGTCATTTCCAACGACGGCCGTATCCTTGGTGGTATCGACAGAGCCGAGCTTCACGCCCTCTTCGACCGTGGAGTTCTCGCCCAAAATAGCGCGGCAGATGTGCGCGCCGCTCTTAACGTGCGCACCCGGCAGCAGCACGGAGTCCTCGACCACGGCGCGCTCCTCGATGATGACATCGGTCGAAAGGATCGAGTGGCGAGCGGTGCCGTAGATCTTGCAGCCGTTGGAGACCAGGCAGTCGTCCAGGCGACCATCCGGGCCAATGTAGTGCGGCGGACGCGTGGTGATGTTGGACATGATGGGGAAGTGCTTGTCGAACAGATCGAATTCGGGGTTGTTGCCCAGCAGGTCCATCGAGGTCTCGTGGAAGCTGGCGATGGTGCCGACATCCTTCCAAAAGCCGTGGAACTCGTAGCTGTACAGGCGCTTGCCCTCGCCGAGCAGCTTGGGGATGATGTCCTTGCCAAAGTCGTGGCTCGAGCGCTGGTCCAGAGCGTCCTCCTCGAGCGCCTCGATCAGCACGTCGGCCGAGAAGATGTAGATGCCCATGGACGCGAGATTCGAATCGGGCTTATCGGGCTTCTCGGTGAACTTGGTGATGCGGCCGTCCTCGGGGTCGGTGGTCAGGATGCCAAAGCGGCTGGCCTCCTCCCACGGCACGGGCATAACGCTTACCGTGAGGTCGGCGTTGTTCTCAATGTGCGTCTTGAGCATCTTGCGGTAGTCCATGCGATACAGGTGATCGCCCGAAAGAATCAGGACGTACTTGGGGTCGTTGGCCTTGATGTAGTCCAGGTTCTGCGTGATGGCGTCGGCCGTGCCCGCATACCAGGCGCCGCCGGTCTGCGTCTCGTACGGCGGCAGGATTGACACGCCGCCGTCGCGGCTGTCCAGATCCCACGCCTCGCCGGAGCCAACATAGGCATGCAGCAGGTAGGGACGATACTGCGTCAGAACGCCCACCGTGTCGATGCCCGAGTTGGAGCAGTTGGAGAGCGAAAAGTCGATAATGCGGAACTTGCCACCAAAGCTAACCGCCGGCTTGGCGATCTTTTGGGTGAGTGCCCCCAATCGGCTGCCCTGTCCTCCTGCGAGGAGCATCGCGATGCATTCTTTCTTACTCATCGATTTCTCCTTCTGTCATCGATGTTCCTAAACCCATTAGCGACGGGCGCGGCGCAACGTCATGCCCGTCGAGTAATGCCGTGCTGGCATAGGGGAGCTCGCGCGCCTTTACGCGTGCCAGATCTCGTCGCGGTACTCGCGAATGGTGCGGTCGCTCGAGAACCAGCCGCTCGAGGCGGTGTTGAGCAGGGCCTTGCGGTTCCAAGTCTCCTGATCGCCATAGCTGCCCGTAAGCTTCTCCCACGCATCCACGTAGCTGCGGAAGTCGGCCATGACCAGGTCGGGGTCGTTGTTGTTCATGAGCTCGTTGTAGATGCTCTCGAAGTTGCCCGAAAGACCCGCAAAGGTGTTGTCCTTGAGCTCGTCCATCACGCGGCCCAGGCGGTCGCGATCGTTGTTGAGCGTATCCCACGCAAAGTAGCTGTTGGATGCCCAGAGCTGCTCGACCTCGGGAGCGGTCAGGCCAAAGATGGCCTCGTTCTCACGGCCGGCCAGGTCGGCGATCTCGATGTTGGCGCCGTCGAGGGTGCCCAGCGTAATGGCGCCGTTCATCATGAGCTTCATGTTGGACGTGCCCGAGGCCTCCTTGCCGGCCGTGGAGATCTGCTCCGAGATCTCGGCGGCGGGGTAGATGAGCTGGGCGTTGCTCACACGGAAGTTGGGGATAAAGCAGACCTTCATGACCTCGTTGACGCGCGGGTCGTTGTTGATGACCTCGGCTACGGAGTTAATGAGGCGGATGGTCTCCTTTGCAAAGGTGTAGCTCGAGGCAGCCTTGCCGCTAAAGATGAAGGTCGTCGGCGTCACGTGGAAGTTGGGATCGGCGATGCGACGGTTGTAGATGTCCATCACCTTCATGATGTTCATGAGCTGGCGCTTGTAGGCGTGGAAGCGCTTCACCTGGACATCAAAGACGGTGTTGGGGTCAATGACCAGACCGGTCTCGGCCTTTACGTAGGCGGCCAGGCGCTCCTTGTTGGCGCGCTTGGAGGCACCCACGGCCTTAATGAACTCGCTGTCGCTCTGGAACTCCTTGAGCTTTTCCAGTTCAAAGGCGTCCTTGAGCCAGCCGTCGCCAATGGCCTCGGTGACGAGCTTGGCGTAGGTGGGGTTGGCCTCGGCAAAGAAGCGACGGTGCGAGATGCCGTTGGTCTTGTTGTTGAACTTCTCGGGCGTTAGGGCATAGAAGTCCTTGAGCACGATGTTCTTGATGATGTCGGAGTGGATCTTGGCCACGCCGTTGACGCTGTGGCTGCAGATCACGGACAGGTTGGCCATGCGAATCTCACCGTCCCACAGGATGGCGGTCTGGCGCAGACGCTCCTGCCAGCCCTCCTGCGTGGTGTCGAACGACTCGTGCCAACGACGGCTGATCTCGTCGATGATCTGGTACACACGGGGGAGGAGCTTGGAGAACGTGCCGATGGGCCACTTCTCCAGGGCCTCGGGCAGGATCGTGTGGTTGGTGTAGCTCACGACCTGCGTCACGATGTTCCAGGCGTCATCCCACTCGAGCTTCTTCTCGTCGATGAGGATGCGCATGAGCTCGGGGCCGCACATGGCAGGGTGGGTATCGTTGGTATGGATGGCCACAAACTGCGGCAGCAGCTCCCAGTTCGCGCCGTGCTCCTTCTCAAAGGTGTCGAGCAGGCTGTAGATGCCGGCCGAGACAAACAGGTACTCCTGCTTCAGGCGCAGCAGACGGCCGTGCTCGCCGGCGTCGTTGGGGTAGAGGATGGCGCTGATGGCCTCGGCCTCGGCGCGCTCGGCATCGGCCAGGGCGTAGTCGCCGCGGTTGAAGGCCTCCAGATCGAAGTGCTCCTCGACCGGCTCAGCGGCCCAGACGCGTAGCTTGTTGACGGTCTCGCCGGCATAGCCCACAACGGGGATGTCGTAGGGAACGGCCAGGATATCCTGCGTGTCCACCGTGCGGTAGAACGTGCGGCCGTTCTCCTCAAAGCCCTCTACATGGCCACCAAACTTGATGGTCACGGCCTTGTCCTGGCGACGGACCTCCCAAGGATAGCCGTGCGTGAGCCACTCGTCGGTGGCCTCAACCTGGCTGCCGTTGACGATCTCCTGCTTAAACAGGCCGTAGCGGTAGCGCATGCCGTTGCCGTAGCCGGCAATGCCCTCGGCTGCCATGGAATCAAGGAAGCACGCGGCCAGACGGCCCAGGCCACCGTTGCCCAGCGCCGGATCGGGCTCCTGGTTCTCGATGACGGACAGGTCGAAGCCCATGTCGTCAAGCGCCTCGGCGACCATGTCGCGCACGCCAAAGTTGAGCAGGTAGTTGTCGAGCAGGCGGCCGATCAAAAACTCGATCGAGAAGTAGTACACGCGCTTCTTGCCCTCGGCGGTGGCGCGGGCGTCGCTCTTGGTGGCAACGGTGCGCGCCTTCTCGGCCACGAGCTTGGCCAGGGCGTTAAAGCGGTCGAGGTCGCTGGCGGCCTCGACGCTCTTGCCGCTAATGCTCATAACGGCGTCGCGATAGAGCTCGGTGAACTCCTGCTTGTCTGCGAAGATCTTATTCATACGTTCCTTTCCCCCGGGGATATCTCTCCCGGAACGGTTATGACTTATATCCTACGCCCCTATGGGACGGGTAATTGCACCGGTAACGCCAATGTTTACGCGTTTTTGGTCGAAGCCTTAACAGAAGCTGTCTTGGCCTTGGTAGCGGGCTTTTTGGCGGCTGGCTTTTTAGCTCTGGCGGCCTTGGCGCTCGCCTTGGTAGCCGGCTTTGCGGCAGCCTTGGTTGCCTTGGGCTTGCTCGCCGTGGCGGCCTTGGCCTTAGCCGGAGCCTTCTTGGCAGCGGCCGCGGGCTTGGGCTTTACCGTCGACGTGCGCTTTTTGGGCGCAGCCTTGGGCTCCTCGATCACCGGCGGCTTATAGCTGCTGGGACCGCGGCGCTTAAGCACCACGCCTGCCAGACCGGGCACCTTAATCTCAATGGAGTCCATCTGCCCGTTCCAGGGGTAGGGCTCGCTCGAGCATGTGTAGGGCTCATCGCCGGCGTATCCGCTGCCGCCAAACTCGGGACGGTCGGAATCGAAGATGACCTCCCAGTCGCCCTCGCGCGGCACGCCCACACGGAAGCTCTCGTAGCTCGCCGGGTCAAAGTTGATCAGGATCACCAGGTCGTCGTCGACGTCCTCGCCCTGGCGCACAAAGCTCACGATGGACTGCTTGGAGTTGTCCGCGTCGATCCAGGTAAAGCCGTCGTCGGTGTAGCCGCGCTCGTACAGGGCGGGCTCGGCGGTGTACAGGTGGTTGAGCGCCTTAATGAACGCCTGATGATGCTTGTGAGTCTCGTACTCCTCGGTCAGGAACCACTGGATGGACTCGTAGTAGCGCCACTCAATAAACTGGCCGATCTCGTTGCCCATAAAGTTGAGCTTGGCACCGGGATGCGTCATCTGGTAGAAGGCCAGCGTGCGCAGGCCGGCAAACTGGCGCCACCAGTCGCCCGGCATGCGGCCGATCAGCGAGCACTTGCCGTGTACGACCTCGTCGTGGCTCAGCGGGCAGATAAAGTTCTCGGTAAAGGCGTACATGATGGAGAACGTGAGCAGGCCGTGGTTGCCGGGGCGCCACGGAAAATCGGTCTGCATGTAGTGCAGGGTGTCGTTCATCCAGCCCATGTCCCACTTGTAGTGGAAGCCCAGGCCGCCGTCCTGCGGCGGATAGGTCACGAGCGGCCACGCGGTGGACTCCTCGGCCATCATCATCACGTCGGGGTAGTGCGCCTCCACGGCGCAGTTGACCTGGCGGATAAACGCGCTGGCGTCCAGGTCCTCCTCGGTACCGTACTTGTTGAACTTCTTTTGGCCCGGATCGTCGATGCCAAAGTTGAGGTACAGCATGCTGGACACGCCGTCCATGCGAATGCCGTCCACGTGGAAGTTCTCGAGCCAGTACAGCACGTTGGAGACCAGGAAGGAGCGGACCTCGCCGCGGGCGAAGTCAAACTTATGCGTGCCCCAGTTGGGGTGAATCTCGTGCTCAAACAGCATGTGGCCGTTAAAAGTGGCAAGGCCGTGGGAGTCGGCGCAAAAACCGCCGGGCACCCAGTCCATGATCACGCCAATGCCCGCCTCGTGGCATGTATCGATAAAGTGCATGAGCTGCTGCGGGTTGCCGTAGCGCGACGTAGCGGCATAGTAACCGGTCGTCTGGTAGCCCCAGGAGCCATCGAAGGGATGCTCCATGAGCGGCATGACCTCGATATGCGTATAGCCCATGTCGCGCACGTAGTCCACGAGCTCCACCGACAGGTCGTCGTAGGTGTAGAACTCGCCGCGCTGCGCGGGGAAGGGATCCATGGGGCCGGGGTAGTTGCCGTACTCGTCCGGCTCGCCCTGCGGCGCGTCGCCGTGGCGCTTCCATGAGCCAATATGCACCTCGTAGATGTTAAGGGGCTGCGACATGTGGTTATGGCCGGCGCGGCGCTTGAGCCACGTGGCGTCGTTCCACTGGTAGCCATCGAGGGTCCACAGCACGCTGGCGGTACCCGGAGGGCACTCGGCCTTAAAGGCATACGGATCGGCCTTGTAGAGCTTTTCGCCCTCGTTGGTCTCGATCAGGTACTTATAGAGCTGGCCCTGCTCGGCGCCAGGAATAAAGCCTTCCCAGATAGCGCTCGTATGCACGGGCACCAGCGGGTTGGCTTCTTCATCCCAGTCGTTAAATTCACCAATGACATGGACGCTCTTTACGTCGGGCGCCCAAACGCAAAAACGCCAGCCGCGCGTACGGTTCTGCGTATCGGGGTGCGCGCCCATCTTTTCCCAGCTGCGCTCCCACATGCCAATGCCAAACAGATAGACATCGTCCTTAGAGAGCTCCGGTGCGTGCGGAGCCGGCTTGCGGGTTGCGGGCTTTTTGATTACTGGCTTTAGCTTTGTATCGCTCACGTTTGATCCCATCATGACGCGGCAGCGTGTTGCCTTGGTGACTAGATGCGAAAGGTCCAGGGCTGCACGAATCGAAGGGACGGCGATAGTTCTATGATTCGTTCCACCTCGCGTGCTCGGTGGAACTTTCGGCAGAAACTACCATAACACCTGTACATTACTTTTATGGAGGAAAGTGGTTTTGCGGCGGCTTTTAATCGGTGAGCGCCATGTTTAGACCACTGACAGATTTGCGATGGTAAAACTCTTGACAGTTTTACCAATTAGGGTTTTTAGATTGTTAGCTTGACGTTTGGTAAAACGTTTTTAGCAGGATGTTTACCATTTGACATTGAAAGGTTCGTTTATGCCCCAGACCGCCGCCCCCCATGTCGCTTTTATTTTCGATTGCGACGGCACGTTGGTTAATAGCACCCCCGTTTGGGCCTATGCCCAGCCAGAGTTATTGCACCGCCACGGTGTCGACGTGACGGTCGACGATTTTGCCCAGTTTGAGCATCTTTCGCTCGAGGACGAATGTCAGGCCTACCACGACACTTGGGGTATTGGCACAGGTGGTGAGGAGCTGTATCGCGAGCTGAGCGAGATCCTGATTGATGGCTACTCCAAGGTACCGCCGCGCGAAGGACTCTTGTCGTTTTTGGAGCAGGCGAAGGCGGCGGGCATTGCCATGTGCGTGGCCACGTCTACGCCGGCCGAGCTGGTGCAGTCTGCGCTCGCTGGTGCCGGGCTTGATGCCTACATGGAGTTTGTTACCACGACGGGCGAGGCCGGACGCTCCAAGCAGTTCCCGGATGTGTATGAACTTGCGCTGCGCCGCCTAGAGGAGTGCCACGGGCACAAGTTTGAGCGCGCGTGGGTGTTTGAGGATGCTGTTTTTGGTCTTAAGAGCTCTGGGGTCGCCGGCTTTAAGCGTGTGGGTATTTATGACCCGCACGGTCGCATGAAGCGCGACGACGTGCGCGCCAACTGCGATATCTTTATCGATAGCTATGAGGACCTGGACCTGGCCCGCGTGCTTTCGTTTGAGGGATAGGCGAAGGCCGTGGCTTGCAAAGTACTGGTAGTCTGCGGCTCGCCCGTGGTGGCGAGCG
>URTZ01000086.1 GCA_900550825.1 uncultured Collinsella sp.
CCTGCGACGGCCAGGGCCGCACGCCTTCGCACGAAAAGATCGACATCGATATTCCCGCCGGCGTTTCGACCGGTCGCCAGCTGCGTGTGAGCGGCTTTGGCGAGGCCGGCCTTCGCGGCGAGCCTTCGGGTGACCTGATTGTCAACGTGCGCGTTGCCGACCATGAGCGCTTTAAGCGCAACGGTGACGACCTGTACCTGGTGAGCGATATCTCGATTGCGCAGGCTGCGCTCGGCTGCGAGATTGAGGTCGAGGGCATTATGCCCGACGAGGTCGTTAAGGTGACGGTTCCCGCCGGCGCCCAGTACGGCGACACCGTGAGCGTCAATAATTACGGCATGCCGCGCATTGGCGGTGGCGGTTCGCGTGGCCGCCTGATCGTGCAACTGCGCGTGGTCGTTCCCACCAATCTTTCCAATAAGCAACGCGAACTGCTCCGTGCTTTTGCCGATGAGATGGGCGATGACGTCGCTTCCGGTAAGAAGTCGGTGACCGACCGTATCAAGAGTGCCCTCGACGATATCCTCGATTAAGGAGCCCGCGTGCTCGCACCCCATATTTCCGTCGTCAACCTCGGCTGCCGTGTCAACCGGGTTGAGTCTGACCGTATCACTGCCGATCTTATGCGCCTGGGCTTCGCTATTGTGGAGCCCCAGGATGCCGATCTGATCGTCATTAACACCTGTGCCGTTACGGGCGAGGCCGAGGCCAAGACCCGTAAGGCCGTTCGTCATGCGCTGGCCTATCCAAACGAGCCCTTTGTGCTCGTGACCGGTTGCGTGGTCAATTTGCATCCCGAGGAGCTGTCGGAGCTTTCGGATCGCGTGATTGCCGAGCCGTCCAAGATAGATGTCGCCGAACGTGTATGCGAGGTGCTGGGTGTTGAGTCCGATAGCGTTCCCGCCTGCAGCGATGGCGAGGTGGTCGATGCGCTCGGTCGCTCTCGCCTGGGCGTGAAGATTCAGGATGGCTGCAACCATCGCTGCACCTATTGCATTGTGTGGAAGGCGCGCGGCCCCGAGCGCTCCGTGCCCGTCGAGTCCGTGCTCGAGCAAGTTCGCGAGGCCCAGGAGGCCGGCGTGCCCGAGGTGGTGCTGACCGGTGTGAACTTGGGTGCCTACGATGGCAAGAGCGCGACCGACGAGCATGTCGAAATCGATGAGCTGCTCGAGGCCATCATGGAGCGCACGTCTATTCCGCATGTGCGCATTTCCTCGGTCGAGCCCATGGATATCTCTGAGCGCCTGCTTAAGGTTATGGCGCGCTTTCCGCAGCGTATTGCCCCGTTTTTGCACCTGCCCGTGCAGTCCGGCTGCACGGCGACCCTGCATCGCATGGGCCGTCCCTATAGCGCCGAGGCCTTTGAGGACACGGTGCGTATGATTCGCACCAACTTGCCTCAGGCGTCTCTTTCGTGCGATGTCATCGTCGGTTTTCCCGGCGAGACGGACGAGGAGTTCGAGGAGTCGCTGGCGCTGTGCCGCCGTGTGGGTTTCTCGCGTATGCACGTGTTCCGCTACAGCAAGCGTCCCGGCACCCTTGCTGCCGAGATGCCCGGCCAGGTGCCGCCCGAGGTTATGGCCGAGCGCAGCCGCCGTATGCGGGCCGCCGCACAGGAGCTCGCCATTGCCGACGCTCGTCGTCGCGTGGGCACGGTCGAGCGTGCCGTGCTCGAGTATGGTGACAACCTGACGCTCGGCTCGTTCCATCATGCCCGTCTTGACGATACCTGTGGACTTACAGCCCCGTGCCTGCTCGATGTTGCTATCATCGGAGTCGATGATTCCGGCTTGGTCCATGCACGCAGGGAGGTTCATGGAAGCCTCGAAGATTAGACTTACCGTTCCCGAGGGAATTGATCCCTCGCGCGTTTTGGGCGCCGGCGACGGCGTCCTTCGTGCGCTCGAGAGCTTGGTTCGCGCTCATGTGGTCGCCCGTGGCGATAGCATCTCCGTGAGCGGCGACCCGGACGAGGTCGAACTCGTGGCGCGCTTTTTCGAGCACGCTTTTCGCGAGGCGGCCGCCGGGCGCACGCTGTCTGCCGACGATGTCTCTCGCTGCCTGGCTGTCTTGCGCGACGGTGAGCACGAGGCTACGTCGCTTCGCGATGACGTGCTGCTTTCGTATCGCGGCCGCGTCATTCGCCCCAAGACGCTCGGGCAAAAGCGCTATGTGGATGCCATCCGCTCGCATACCATCACGTTTGGCTTGGGTCCTGCCGGTACCGGTAAGACCTATCTGGCCATGGCGCTCGCTGTTGCCGCACTCAAGCGTCACGAGGTGGGCCGTCTGATCTTGACGCGTCCGGTTGTCGAGGCGGGGGAGAACCTGGGCTTTTTGCCCGGTACCCTTGAGGAAAAGATCGATCCCTACATGCGTCCGCTCTACGATGCCCTTTTTGACATGATGGATCGCGAGCGCACCGATGAGCTTATGGAGCGCGGCGTGATTGAGATCGCCCCGCTTGCCTACATGCGCGGCCGCACGCTGAGCGATGCTTTCGTGGTGCTCGACGAGGCGCAAAATACCACGCCCGAGCAGATGAAGATGTTCCTGACGCGCCTGGGCTTCAACTCCAAGTTTGTGATTACCGGCGACCTGAGTCAGCGCGACCTGGTGGGTCGTCGTGGTGGTTTGGCCGATGTCGAGAAGATTTTGGGCCGTGTCGACGATGTCGCATTTTCGCACCTGGAGCGCGCCGACGTGGTGCGCCATGCCTTGGTGGGACGTATCGTCGAGGCATATGATGCTTATGATGACGTGCGCGAGCAGCGCCCGCGCGACCGAAAGGAGTCCCGTTGAGTGTATTGATCAGCAACGATGCCGAGCTCGATACGCTGCTCGATGCCCAGGAGGTGGGGCACATCTGCGAAGTTGTGCTTGCTGCCGAGGGCGTTGAACGTGAAGTCGAGATTTCCCTTTCGTATGTCGACGAGGACGAGATGCACGAGCTCAACCACGAGTGGCGCGGTATCGACCGTACCACTGATGTCCTCTCGTTTGAATGCGACTCTGCCTTTGATGAGGATATTCCCGCCGATGAGACGCTCGAGCTCGGCGATATCATCTTGGCCCCGCAGGTCATTGCCCGCCAGGCCCCCGGCTTTGGCAACAGTCCCGCCGATGAGTGCCGACTGATGCTCGTGCATGGCATGCTGCACCTGCTGGGGTATGACCATATCGAGGACGACGAGGCCGAGGTCATGGAGGCCCGCGAGGACGCCATCCTGCGCGATCTGGCGCTCGAGCGCGGCGAGGACCCAAAGCTAGTCCACGTCGGCCCCATCACCAACCACGCCCACGACTAGGAGCCGTCTATGATTCCCGGATCGAACAAGGACCATCCGTCCTTCTTAAAGTCGTTTTCCTACGCCATGGAGGGCTTTGTCACCGCAGTCAAGACTGAGCGCAATATTAAGGTCATGCTCGTGGCGGGCGTGTGCACCGTCATTGCCGGCTGCATCGTGGGGCTCGACATTGCCGAGTGGGCCACGATTATCATCTGTTGTGGCCTGGTGATTCACGGCGAGCTGTGCAACACCGCTATGGAGGCTATCGTCGACCTAGCGACCCAAGAGCTCCATCCGCTGGCCAAGCGTGCGAAGGACATCGCCGCCGCCTCCGTATACGTTCTTTCCATCACCGCCGCGATTGTGGGATTGCTGGTATTTGCCCACGCGCTCGACTTTATTTAGAAAGGGATTCCCATGTCCGACAATATGCAGCCTACCGATGAGATTTTGGACGACGAGTCCCTGGACGCGGTGGATACCGAGGAGCTCGAGGATGTCGAGGAGTTCGACCCGTTTGAGGGTATGAGCGACGAGGAACTCGACGCCCTGTGCGACGAGGACGACAACCTCGCGGGCTTTGGCGACGTGGAGCCCGGTTTCCGCAGCGGCTTTGTGGCCCTGGTCGGTCGTCCCAACGCCGGCAAGTCCACGCTGCTCAACGCCTGTTACGGCAAGAAGGTCGCCATCACCTCGCCGGTGGCCCAGACGACTCGCCGCCGCATGCGTGCCGTCGTCAACCGCCCCGGCTACCAGCTGGTCTTTGTCGATACCCCCGGTATTCATAAGCCCAAGGACGGCTTGGGATCCGAGCTCAACAAGAGCGCGTTGTTCGAGCTGAACGATGTTGATGTTGTCGCGTTTTTGATTGATGCCACCAAACCGATCGGCAGGGGAGACGCCTGGGTTGCCGAGCGCGTCAGATGCGCTCGTTGCAAGAAGGTCCTGGTGCTCACTAAGGCCGATGAGGCCGACCCCGCACAGGTCATGGAGCAGCTTAAGGCCGCCCACGAGCTCATGGAATATGACGATGAGATCGTGACGTCGTCGGTCAAGAACTTCAACGTCGATGCATTTATCGAGACCGTTGCGCACTTTTTGCCTGAGGGTCCGCGTTGGTTCCCCGAGGACATGGGTACCGACGCTTCCGACGAGACGCTCGTTGCCGAGTTTGTGCGCGAGAAGGTCTTGCGTCGCACCCGTGATGAGATTCCGCACTCCGTTGGCGTTATCTGCGATGCGCTCGAGCAGACCAAGAAGGTGCTGCGCGTGCACGCCACCATTTACGTCGAGCGCGAGGGCCAAAAGGGCATCATTATTGGCAAGGGCGGCGAAATGATCAAACATATCGGTATCGACGCCCGTCGCGATCTTGAGCGCATCTTTGGCACGCAGGTCTTTTTGGAGCTGGACGTGAAGGTCAAGGCCGGCTGGCGTGACGACGAGGCCCAGATTCGCCGCTTTGGCTACAACGCCGAGGACTAAGGACGCGCGGCGCGCATGGCAGGCTCCCGGACATATCGCACGAAGGTGCTCGTCCTCGACAAGACGAAGCTCAAGGAAACCGACCTGATCTTGACGATGCTCGACGAACGGGGGCGGCAGGTGCGTGCCGTGGCTAAGGGCGCACGTAAGCCCGGCGGTCGTCTTGCGGCCCGCTGCGAGCTCTTCTGCACCGTTGATATGCTATTGGCGCATGGCCGCTCGCTCGACGTTGTTTCTCAGGCGGAGCTTATTGAGGCGCCGCTCGGTGCTGCTCCTGACTACGAGACGACCTGTGCCGCCAGCGCGATTGCCGAGGTTGCGCGTGTGTGCTCGTTCGAGGATGCCGAGGATCCATTTACCTTTGCCATTACGCAGCGGGCGCTCACGCTTATCGGCAGCGGGCTCGACTCGGCACATATGGACCTGCTCGTGGCGGCACTTGTCTTTAAACTGCTGTCGCACGTTGGTTACCGACCCGATTTTTCGGCTTGCGTATCGTGCGGCGATCCTATGCTCTCGCATTTCTCGGCCCAAGCCGGCGGGCTTCTGTGCGGGTCGTGCGCCTCGAGCGTGCCTGGCGCCGAGTTGGTATCGGTTGGCGAGGTCGCATGGCTGCGCGCCCTGATGTCCATGACGTTCGATGCCCTTATGGCCGAGCAGATCGATCCGCATACGGCCGCGTTTTTGCTGGGGCTTTCGCATGTTTGGGCTGCGACGCACGCCGATCAGCGGCTCCGTGCGATGGAATTCATGTTGGGTCGGTGATGATGCGCAGGTGTGCGCCGCTTGTGGTAACATACCGACCTGTTGGTACCTCGACCTTGGTTGCTCGCTCCACCGGCGGCTTCCCAGTCCGAGGCGAATCGAGTTGCCCGTGGGCGACGTTAAACGAAAGGTGAAACAATGACTGTTTCCAAAGAGCGCAAGGCGGAGCTGACCGCCCAGTTCGGTAACTCCCCGGTCGATACCGGTAACCCCAAGGTTCAGGTCGCCATCCTGTCCGAGCGCATCAAGGAGCTGACCGAGCACATGAAGTCCCACCAGAAGGACTTCCACACCCGTCGTGGCCTGCTCATGCTCGTTGGCCGCCGCCGTCGTCTTCTCTCCTACATCAAGAAGAACGACATCGTCGAGTACCGTGAGCTCATCAAGGCTCTGGGCATCCGCGACAACATCCAGTAGGATTTGTACATGCTAAGAGCGTCCTGCGCAGCGGGGCGCTCTTTTTGTGTAAGGGCGTGAACAATCACGCTCTGAAGCGTGGCGGGGGCAGGGGGCCCGCGTCACATGAGAAGCCCGCAGGCAAGGGGCCTGTGGGGTAAAGGAGAACAATGACACTCGTATCCAAGACCTTTGAGCTGTACGGCAAGACCTACACCTTCGAGTCCGGCGAGCTTGCCAAGCAGGCCACCGGCGCTTGTCTGGTCAAGCAGGGCGACACCACGATGCTCGACACCGTGGTCGTCTCCAAGGAGCGCAAGAACTACGACTTCTTCCCGCTGACCGTCGACTTCAACGAGAAGATGTACGCAGCCGGCCGCATCCCGGGTGGCTACCTCAAGCGTGAGGGCCGTCCCAGCGAGAAGGCCACGCTCACCGCGCGCATGATCGACCGTCCGATTCGCCCGAGCTTCCCGGACGGCTTCCGCAACGAGGTGCACATCGTCGCCACCTCGCTCGTCGCCGACCAGGTCAACCCCTTCGACGTCATCAACGTCATGGGTGCCTCTCTGGCCATGACGCTCGGCGGCGTGCCCTTCGAGGGCCCGCTTGCCTGCGTGCGCATCGGCCGCAACGTGGAGACCGGCGAGTTTATCGTCAACCCCACCTATGAGGAGCGCGAGAACTCCGATCTGGACCTGGAGCTGGGCGGCTCTGCCGACTTCATCTCGATGGTCGAGGCCGGCGCCGAGGAGATCTCAGAGGACGACATGCTCGCCGCCATGAAGTTTGGCCAGGAGGCCCTTGCTGCCTTCTGCCAGGCTCAGGACGAGTTCGTCGCCGAGTGGGAGCAGGTTAACGGCTCCATCGTCAAGAAGGAGTACCCGCTCGACCAGCCCGTCGAGGAGGTCCAGGAGCGCATCTTCGCCCACTACGACGAGATGGTAGCCGCCCTTCGCGACGCCGACAAGCTCTCCCGTATCGGCAAGGTCGAGACTCTGAAGGAGTCCATCCGTGCCGAGTTTACCGAGGAGGAGCAGGCCGCTTGGGAGCGCGAGATCCCCGTGGCGCTCAAGAAGCTCGAGAAGAAGGCCATGCGCACCATGGTCGTCGAGACCGGCGAGCGCGTCGACGGCCGTGCCGCCGACGAGATCCGTCCCATCATGGTGAAGGACAACTACCTGCCGCTCGTTCATGGTTCCGGCCTGTTCCAGCGTGGCCAGACCCAGGTGCTTTCCGTCCTGTCGCTCGGCATGCTCAACGAGGGCCAGCGTCTGGATACCATCGAGCCCACCGAGGGCAAGCGCTACATGCACCACTACAACTTCCCGCCGTTCTGCACCGGCGAGACCGGCCGCATGGGCAGCCCCAAGCGCCGCGAGATCGGTCACGGCAACCTGGCAGAGCGCGCTCTGCTTCCGGTGCTCCCCGACGAGAACGAGTTCCCCTACGCCATCCGCGTCGTCTCCGAGGTCATGGAGTCCAACGGCTCCTCTTCGATGGCTTCGACCTGCGGTTCCACGCTCGCCCTTATGGACGGCGGCGTGCCCATTAAGCGTCCGGTCTCCGGTATCGCCATGGGCCTGATCCAGGAGGAGGGCAAGACCGTGGTCCTGTCCGACATCCAGGGTCTCGAGGACTTCCTGGGCGACATGGACTTTAAGGTCACCGGCACCACCGAGGGCATTACCGCCCTGCAGATGGACAATAAGGCCACCGGCCTTACCTTCGACATCCTGGCCCGCGCCCTGCAGCAGGCCAAGGAGGGTCGCGCCTTCATCCTGCAGAAGATGCTCGATGTGATCCCCGAGCCGCGTCATACCACGCGCAGCACCGCTCCGCGCATCGTCTCCATCCAGGTTCCGACCGACAAGATTCGCGACGTCATCGGTTCCGGCGGTAAGGTCATCCGCGGCATCCAGGACGAGACCGGCGCTTCGGTCGACATCCAGGAGGACGGCACCGTCTTTGTCGGCGGCACCGGCGAGTCCGTCGATCAGGCTGTCGAGCGCATCAAGCTCATCATCAAGGTTCCCGAGCCGGGCGAGGAGTACACCGGTCGCGTGGTCTCCATCCAGCCCTTCGGCGCGTTCGTGAACCTGCTGCCCGGTAAGGACGGCCTGCTGCACATCTCCCGCGTCGCCAAGGGCCGCGTGGAGAAGGTCGAGGACGTTCTCAATGTGGGCGACGAGGTCAAGGTCGTCGTCATCGAGGTCGACGATCGCGGCAAGATCTCGCTCGATCGTCTGGATAAGCCCGAGGCCCCGGCTCGCGCCGAGGGTGCCTCCGAGGGCGACGGCGAGCACTTCCAGCGCCGTGAGCGTCCGCGTCGCGAGCGCTTCGAGCGCAGCGACCGTCCGCGCCGTGACCGCGGCGACCGCAATGGCCGTGACCGCCGTCCGCGCCGCCCGCGTGAGGACCGTCCGATCA
>URTZ01000087.1 GCA_900550825.1 uncultured Collinsella sp.
TTACTGAGCTTTTAGGCAACGTAAAGCCGCCCGTTCTTTATGTGCGTTCGAGTTAACAGAGCCCTTACCGTGGCGGTACGCTGGGCGTATGGATGCGGGGCACACTAGTTCATGAGAAATAAGGTCTTTCTCGTGGAGGAAGTGGTCTTGTGAACGCTCGAGATATCGCCGTTGCCGCCATCGCATTGATGCTTGGCTGTCTTGGCCCTACGGCCGCGCTCGTCGCGGGCATGCAGGGGACATGCGGGGCTGCTCCTATCGTGGTCGGCGTGCTGATCGCGGCCACGCTGCTGGGAAGCGCCGGTGTTGTCCTTTGTCGCGACGATGAGGACGAGGTTCCGGAGTCGCAACGCTAGCTGTTGTGAGATTGACCGCCGGTCATAGACGAAGATGAAAGCCGCCGTAAGGGGAGTGCTCCTTGCGGCGGCTTTGCTGCTAAGGCTGTTGAATGCGGCGCGTCGGCGCTACCAGCTTTTCTCGATATCGCGGATGCGCCGATAGAGCCACTCGTTTTGCGGTGCCTGGATATCGTGTTTGGCTGCGAGGCGGCAGATGGTGCCCGCGAACTCATCAACCTCGGTTTTGCGCCTTGCGATGCGGTCTTGAGCCATCGAGGGCATACCGGCGGGGTCGATTCCCTCGATGAGGTGCACCATTTGCGTCAGGTCTGCTTCGGTCAGCTCAACGCCCTCGGCGTTGGCAACCGCAAGCGTCTCGCGCATGGCGGAGACAAAACAGCGGCGCTGCTCGGAGCCCGGCTCCGTGGCGCTTCCGTAGGTCCCGCCGTAGGCCATGCAGGTCTGGTTGATGCCGTCGTTGAGCATGAGTTTGGCCCACATGCGGTGCGCAATGTCGCTCTCGACGGTATGGGCGATGCCGCAGCGCGTATAGAGCTCGTCGATAGCGGCGACGGTCGCGGGGTCCGTGCCGGCCGCCGCGCCAAAGCGGATCTCGCCCGCATTGGTAAAGGTGAGCGCGCCGTTGAGGAACACGGCGTCCATGCCCTGGCAGATACCAAGAACGGTATGCTCCCAGCCAAAGCGTTCGGCAATCTTTTGCTCGCTCGTAATGCCGTTGCATAGCGAGGCGATGAGCGTGTTGGGTCCCACGACGCGCTCCATAGTCTTGAGTGCTTGGTCGAGACCGGTGGTCTTGACTGTCAGGATGACCAGATCGGCGGGCGTCGCCTCGCTGGCGCGGACGGACGTGAGATCGCAGGGCTTGCCGTTGACAGTGAGCGCATCGCCCGCGTGACGCTCAAAACGGGTGTCATCCATAACGTATTCGACGGCGTCATTGCCGAGGGCCCTGGCAATCATGCTGCCGTAGAGCAGGCCGACGCCGCCCTTGCCGATAAAGGCGACCTTGTTGATCTGCATGTGAATCATCTCCCCATGTAAAAGGCGCCCGCGTAAGGGGCGCCTGATGGATTGTATGCTGCCAGGGTGATTGGTGGGTGCGCGGGGCGGCTGTTATAAAAAAGAAACGTTTGCCTGGACGCTACGCTGCAGGGCAGACCGCAAAGACATGCGCGTGGTCATGCCCGGCTCCTTTCATCGGGCTTTTTGCTGATGTTAAAGCGGTGCCGTGACGGCTCGATTTCTGCTGCGTTACGATACGTTCTCGATTGCGATTCCACGATGTTTCGGCTGCGTGACCATTGTGTTTCGCCTTGCCGGGGCGCTGATGGCGAAGGGAGGGGCCGTGCAATACCGTGTTGACCCCAAAAGTGGTAACCGAATATCCGCTCTGGGTCTGGGCTGCATGAGGTTTCCCGGTGCGCCGGGACGTCCGGATGCGAAGACAGCCGATGCCATCATTTCCCGTGCGGTGGAGCAGGGGATTAACTACCTGGACACGGCCTATCTCTATCCCGGCAACGAGGCGTGCATGGGCGCTTCGCTTGAACGATTGGGGCTGCGTGACCGGGTGTTGCTGGCGACCAAGTCGCCGCATGCTTCGTGCAAGTGTGCGGAGGATTTCGACCGGTTCTTCGATGAGCAATTGCGCCGCCTGCGGACCGACCATATCGACTATTACCTCATGCACAACATTACCTCGCCCGCCCAGTGGGAACGTGTGGTGGCGTTGGGCATCGAGGACTGGATTGCGCGCCAAAAGGCTTCGGGGCGCATTCGCCAGATCGGTTTTTCGTACCACGGCAGTGCGGCGGACTTCCTCACGATGCTCGATGCGTATGTGTGGGACTTTTGCCAGATCCAGTACAACTACGCTGGAGAGCGATATCAGGCGGGAACGGCGGGGCTCATGGCCGCCGCCGAGCGAGGTCTCGCGGTGTTTGTGATGGAGCCGCTTTTGGGCGGACGCTTGGCAGGCAAATTGCCTCCGCGGGCGCGCGCTGTTCTCGATGGTGCATGCGATCGGCATTTGCATACGCCTGCCGCTTGGGGGCTCTCGTGGGTGTGGAATCATCCCCAGGTGACCATGTTGCTTTCTGGTATGACCGATACCGCGCAAGTGGACGAGAATTCGTCACTGGCAGACCTCGCGTTGCCGAATTCGATGACGGCCAACCAGCTCGACACGATTGCGCGCGTGTTGATGGAGTTTGAGAAATCGAACCGTGTGCCCTGCACGGGATGCGGCTACTGCATGCCATGTCCCAAGGGTATTAACATTCCCGGCTGCTTTGCCGCTTACAACGCGAGCTACGCGCACAGCTGGTTTACGGGGCTGTCGCAATACTTTACGGCGAGTGCGGTGCGCACGAGCGAGCCCAAGCTGGTGAGCAATTGCGTCAAGTGCGGCAAATGCGCGCGCCACTGCCCGCAGCATATCGATATCCCCGAGCGTCTCGATGACGTGCGCCGACGCTTCCAGCCGGGCCCCGTAACGGCCATGCTTAAAGTCTTCGGCAAAACGCGCTCCTCATGACCCTTTTATAACTTGCGGTGGAATAGTTCCTGTTTGCGGCAGAATAAGGCATCAACAGGAACTATTTCACCGCAACTGATGGGAGGCTATCGTGGGTGACCGAGGTTTACGTAATGATTCGCGTGAGGTTCGTTGGGGCGTTTTGGGCGCTGGGCGCATTTCGCATCGATTTGCATCGTCGCTCAAGGAGGTGGACGGGGCACGGCTTGTGGCTGCCGCCGGCCGCACTCCTTCGCATGTTGAGGAGTTTTGCAGGGCGTTTTCGATTGATGCCGCGCACAGTTATGCCACGGCTGACGATAGCGGCGATGTGGCTTATGATGCGCTGATTGCCGACCCCGATGTCGACGCAATCTACTTGGCTCTTCCACATGGCATGCATGCGCATTGGGTCTGTCGGGCACTGCGCGCGGGAAAGGCCGTGCTGTGCGAAAAGCCGGCCGTTTTGAGTGAGGAAGAGGCTCTCTCGATTGCCTCCACCTCTCGTGAGCGCGGCGTGCTGTTTATGGAGGCGATGAAGAATCGGTTTTGCCCGATGCGCACTCGCGTGAAGGACTTGCTTGCGTCGGGTGAGCTTGGCCGTATTGTCTCGATTGAAAGCGTGCAAAAGCTCGATTACGGCGAGCCTCCTTCGGGCTATCTGCTTGATTCGTTGCAGGGCGGCTGTCTATATGACATGGGCTGCTATGCGGTCGGTTGGTTTGAGGATTTGCTCGCGGGCGCGTGCGAGGTTTCATCCCGTGAAGTTCGCTGGCGTGACGTATCAGGCGGCCGCGTCGATTGGGCCGACGAGATCCGTATGAGCGTCGGCGGTATACCCATTCATATGGTGTGCGACGGCAAAGCAACATATGAAAGCCGCTTAACGATTGTCTGTGAGCGAGGCTCGTTGGAAATCGAGCGTCTCCATCGCCCCGAGCTCGCCCATGTGAAGTATTCCGACGGTCGAACGCTCGAAATAAATGCCCCGTTTGAGATCGATGATTTCTACGGCGAAATCCAGCATGCGACCCAGCTCATCCGGGCGGGGAAACTCGAGAGTCCCGTCATGCCCCTTGCCGCCACGCAGCGCTGCGCGCGCATTATCGATGCGATTCGCTTGAAACTTTAGTGCGTGGGGGCATGGCGCCAGCGCCTGGAATGCCTTGGAGGCCTTTGCCCCTGATGCCCCTTTTATAACTTGCGGTGGAATACGGTCTGTTTGCGCCAAAATAGGGCACCAATAGACCGTATTTCACCGCAACTGATGAGGAGGGAGCTGGAGATGCTGACGATCGGGTGTCATCTTTCGACGACGAAGGGCTATCGGGCGATGGGGGAGACGGCGCTATCCATTGGCGCCAATACCTTTGCATTCTTTACGCGCAACCCGCGCGGCGGCAAGGCGAAAGAACTTGACATGGATGACGTGGCGGCTCTGCGCGAGCTTATGTCGCAAAACGACTTTGGACCGCTGGTGGCGCATGCCCCGTATACCTACAACCCCTGTTCTGCCAAAGAGCGGGCGCGCGAGTTCGCCTTGGAGGCTATGGCAGAGGACCTGCGGCGCATGGAGGCGCTGCCCGGCAACTACTACAACTTCCATCCCGGTGCGCATGTGGGGCAGGGCTCCGACGCCGGCATTCAGATGATTGTCGACGCCCTGTGTCAGGTGATGTTTGAGGGCCAGCAGACGACGGTGCTGCTCGAGACCATGTCGGGCAAGGGCACCGAGGTGGGCCGCAGCTTTGAGGAACTGGCGCTCATCATTGAGGGTGTTGCCGGCAAACGCCCCGAGCTGTCGGCCAAGCTGGGCGTTTGCCTAGACACCTGCCATGTGAGCGATGCCGGCTACGACATCATCCATGATCTGGACGGCGTACTCGACGAGTTCGACCGCGTGGTGGGTATCGATCGCTTGCATGCCGTACACATCAACGATTCGAAGAACTCTTGTGGCGCCCATAAAGATCGTCACGAGTGCATCGGCAAGGGATACCTTGGCAGTGAGGAATTTGGTGGAGGTATGCAGGTTATGCAGAATATTGTATCGAATGGCCACTTGCGTTCGCTGCCGTTTATTTTGGAGACTCCGAACGAACTTGCAGGTTATGCAGCTGAAATTAGACTATTAAGGTCATTGCAGCAGTAATGACTGTCACAAAGTAGAGTATTCCATTCACGTTATGGGTTTGTTTCAATCAGTTTTCTCATTGCAGATTCGTAATTCCGGGTGCATAATAGCCAACAGTTTTTGCAGACCTCTGAATCAAACGAGGTCACCGGAAGGAGACTGATTATGAAGCTGAAGAAGCTTGGCGCATTTGCCGCCACGGGTGCTATGGCGCTCGCCCTTGCTCTGACGGGCTGCGGTTCGTCCAACGCCACCTCTGGTTCTGATGCCGGTTCCAGCAGCTCTGACGACGCTAAGGTCGAGAAGGTCGACGGCTCCAAGGAGTACGCGCTCGTCAAGGACGGCACGCTGACCGTCGGCACCTCTGCCGAGTACGCGCCGTTTGAGTACAAGGATGACAACGGCGACTACCAGGGCTTTGACCTTGAGCTCATCAAGGCTATCGGTGACAAGCTGGGCCTGGATGTCGAGTACGTCAACAATGACTTTGACACGCTGGTTCCGGGTGTCGCTTCGGGCGCCAAGTACGACGTCTCCATCGCGGCTATCACCGACACGCCCGAGCGTGAGAAGGAAGTCACTTTCTCCGATTCCTACTACATGGACGATCAGGCTATCGTGACCAAGGTCGATAACACCGACATCACGGCCGACAACTACAGCGAGAAGCTCAACAACGCCGACGCTACCATCATCGTTCAGTCTGGCTCGACCGCCGAGTCCTTTGCCCAGGAGAACTTCCCCAAGGCCAAGATCGTCCCCTACAAGGACGCTACCGAGTGCTTCAGCGCCCTGCAGTCCGATAAGGGCGACGCCGTAGTCACCAACCGCTCCGTTGCCAGCCAGCTGACCGCCGAGCAGTTCAACACCTGCCAGACCATTAAGCAGATCAGCACCGGCGAGGAGTACGCCATCGCCATCAACCAGGGTAACACCAAGCTCAAGGAAGACATCAACCAGGCCATCAAGGACCTGACCGACGACGGTACCATTGACGCCCTCATGGCTAAGTACAACATCAAGTAAAATAGCTACTTGATTGCTCGCGGGCCCTTTCCGTTTTGGCGGAGAGGGCCTTTGCGCTTCTCTTGACGGAGAGTATTTCCGTCTCGTTTTGCCGGCAACTTCTACGATAGGAGCCACCTTGTCTCGACTGAACAAAGGGGCCGCGGAGCAGCGTTTTCCACTGCCCGCCTTGCTCCAAAAGCTAGCCTGCGTCATGGCCGTGGCGCTCGCGCTGGTGTGCGCGGGGGCATATGCGCCCACGACCGCCCAGGCGCTTGAGACCGCAAAGATTACCGCCCGACCCAACACCGGTTCGGGCAGCGCTGTGGTCGGCGGTACCGAGACGCGCATTACCTGGGAGGTCCAGGCCGATGCCGACGAGGAGCTGAGCGGTCTTTCGCTGACGTTTGTCGACGGCACGACGTTTGGTACCGATGACACGCGATTGACGATGCTCTCGGGCGAGGACCTCATGGATCGTACGCCCATGAAGCCCACGTGCAAGGCTGACGGCCAGACGCTCAAGATCGACTTTGGCGAGACGGCGCCTGCCGGCGGCTTTTTCCGTGTCGAGGTTTACGGCGTGACCTTCCCCGTCGAGGGCGGCGATGAGGCCTTTAGCGGCACCTGCACTTTGGCCGATGGCTCGACCAAGAAGATCTCCAAGATTCCGTCGGTGGAGATCAAGGGCGTGACGGCATTCGATAACTTCCTGGCCGATCTTAAGGAGCAGCCGTGGGTCGAGGCCTGGAACTCCAATATGTTCCTGCGCCTGTTCTTAAACCCGGTCATTTTGGTCCAAAGCCTGCCGATCGTCTTTAAGGGCTTCCTTATGTCGCTCTCGATCGTGCTTGTGGCGTTTCCGCTGGCAATTCCCTTTGGCTTTGCCTTGTCGCTCATGCGCATCTCCAAGTCGCGCATCCTGCGCTGCCTCGCCGGCATCTATGTGAATATCATCCGCGGTACGCCGGCGTTCCTGCAGATCTATATCGCGTTCTTCGGTCTGCCGTTGGCCGGCGTCAAGGTTGATGACTACGTGCTTGGCGTTATCGTCATGGCCATGAACTCGTCTGCGTACCTATGCGAGATCTTCCGTGCCGGTATTCAATCGATCCCCAAGGGCCAAAACGAGGCTGCGCGTTCGCTGGGCATGAACGCGTTCCAGACGCTGCTCTATGTCATGATTCCGCAGACGTTCCGTAATGTTTTGCCTACGCTGACCAGCGAGTTTATCTTGCTTTACAAGGATACGTCGCTGCTTGCCGCCGTGGGTGTGGTCGAGATCGTCATGAACGCCCGCACCATCGTGGCAACGACGGGCTCCATTACGCCGTATGTGGTTGCCGCCCTGTTCTATCTGGTCATTACCCTGCCGCTTGCGCGCTTGGTGAGCGGTCTTGAGGCGAGGCTGCTGGGTACGGCCGAAACCAAAAAGAAGCGTCCCACCAAGAGCGCCGGACAGGTCGTCGCAACGCCCGCCGACCATATCGCTGGTCTGTAAGGAGGTTCTATTATGAGCGAAACCAATAACTCGAACGAGGTCGTCGTCAGCATCAAGAATCTCCAGAAGGCCTTTGGCGATAACGTGGTCCTGCGCGACATCGATCTGGATGTGCACAAGGGTGAGGTCGTTGTGGTCTTGGGCCCCTCGGGTTCGGGCAAGTCGACGATGCTTCGCTGCATTAACCGTCTTGAGGAGCCCACGAGTGGTTCGATTGTCGTCGAGGGTGTGGATGTGTGCGCCAAGGGCGTTGACCTCAATAAGGTGCGCACGCACCTGGGCATGGTGTTTCAGCAGTTCAACCTGTTCCCGCATCTGTCGGTCAAAAAGAACGTCATGCTTGCGCAGCAAAAGGTGCTCAAGCGCAGCAAGGAAGAGGCCGAGAAGATTGCCATCGAGGAGCTGACCAAGGTCGGCCTGGCCGAGCGCATCGATTTTATGCCGAGTCAGCTTTCGGGCGGTCAGCAGCAGCGCGTGGCCATCGCCCGCGCCCTGTCGATGAATCCGCACGTGATGCTCTTTGACGAGGCCACGTCGGCGCTCGATCCTGAGCTTGTCCGCGATGTATTGGGCGTTATGCGCGATCTTGCGCATGACGGTATGACCATGATCGTCGTGACGCACGAGATGGGCTTTGCCCGCGACGTCGCCGACCGCGTCGTCTTTATGGACGGCGGCGTTATCGTGGAGGATGGCACGCCGAGCGAGGTCTTCGACCATCCTAAGAGCGAACGCACCAAGGCGTTTTTGGGCAATATCTCGTAGCCGCTTTATATGACTGACATAGCAGAAAACGGGA
>URTZ01000088.1 GCA_900550825.1 uncultured Collinsella sp.
AAGGCACCTCTAATAGGTAAGACTCTTTTGAACGGAATTACTCCCATTCGATCGTCGCGGGCGGCTTAGACGTGATGTCGTAGCACACGCGGTTGGCGCCGGGAACCTCGGCAACGATGCGGCCGGAGATGCGGGCCAGTACGTCGTAGGGCAGCTTGGCCCAGTCGGCGGTCATGGCATCGCTGGACTCGACGGCACGCAGGATGATCGGGCGCTGATAGGTACGCTCGTCGCCCATAACGCCCACAGACTTAATGTCGGGCAGGACCGCGAAATACTGCCAGCAGCTGTGCTCGGAGTTGCGCTCGCCGGTCTGCTCGAACAGGTGCTCGTTGTAGGCATCGAGCTCCTCGCGCACGATGGCGTCGGCGTTCTTGAGGATCTCGAGCTTCTCCTTGTCAACCGCGCCGATGATGCGGATGGCCAGACCCGGACCCGGGAAAGGCTGGCGGAACACGATGTGACCCGGCAGGCCCAGTGCCAGACCAAGTGCACGGACCTCGTCCTTAAAGAAATGATCGAGCGGCTCGATGAGGTCGAAGTGCACGCCATCGGGGAACGGGATCAGGTTGTGATGGCTCTTGATGGTGGCCGTCTTGCCGCCCGTCTTGCGAGCGCCGGACTCGATGATGTCGGGGTAGATGGTGCCCTGAGCCAGGTACTTGACCGGCTTGCCATCGGTCTCGAGCTGCTGCGCCACGGCGAAGAACTCTTTCCAGAACTGCGTACCGATGATGCGGCGCTTCTCCTCGGGCTCGGTCACGCCAGCCAGAAGCTCGGCATAGCGGTCCTCGGCGTGAACGTGGATAAAGTCGACGTCAAACTGCTTGGTGAAGACCTCCTCCACCTGCTCGGGCTCGCCCTTGCGCAGCAGGCCGTGGTTGATGAACACGCAGGTCATCTGCTTGCCCACGGCACGGGCGCCCAGGGCGGCCACGACGGAGGAGTCGACGCCGCCGGACAGGGCCAGAATCACGCGGTCGTCGCCGACCTTCTCGCGGAACTCGGCCGTCATGGTCTCGACCAGGTTGTCCATGCTCCAGTTGGGCTCCAGGCCGCAGATCTCAAACAGGAAATTGCTCAGCAGCTGCTGACCGTACTCGGAGTGCTTGACCTCGGGGTGGAACTGCGTGGTGAAAATCTTGCGCTCGACGCACTCCATGGCGGCAACCGGGCACACGTCGGTGCTGGCGGTAACGGTAAAGCCCTCGGGCACCTCGGAAACGGCGTCGCGGTGGCTCATCCACACGGTCTGCTCCATAGGCGTAGAGTTAAAGAGCTTGGCGCCGGCCGTGCGCGTGATGGTGGCGCGGCCGTACTCGCCCACCTCGGAGTGGCCGACCTTGCCGCCAAGCGTCACGGCCGTGATCTGATGGCCGTAGCAGAAGCCCAGGACGGGAAGGCCCAGGTCAAAGATGGCAGGATCGATGGACGGAGCGTCCTCGGCGTACACGGAAGCCGGACCGCCAGAAAGGATGAGCGCAGAGGCGTTCATCTCGCGAATCTCGTCGGCCGAGATGTCGCAGGGGACGATCTCGGAATACACGTTGAGGTCGCGGACGCGACGGGCAATGAGCTGACCGTACTGCGCACCAAAGTCGAGTACGAGGACCTTTGCGGAAGCCTTTTGATCCATGGTTCCCCCTCTTGTTGGCGGGGAGCCGGTGCCCACCCGCGTGAATGAACGAAAATAGCCTTCATAGTGTACACGTTATATGGGGTTTCTCGCCCCTCGCAGCCATCAGCGCACGGCAAACGCACGACCTAGGCCCCTATTTGACGGCAATTGAAGTGTTACCAAACGTTACAGATGATGTAATACGTTTGAACATTGGACGCCCTGTGCCACAATACTGCCGAACGACTCCGCCTCTGCGGCGGCAAATACGATAGGAATACCAGCATGAAGCGCATCCTTCTCATCGCCACGGGCGGCACCATCGCATCGACCGAGGACGGCAACGGCCTCTCCCCCGCCCTGACCGGTGAGGAGCTCGCCCAGAGCGTCCCCGAGATCTCGGGCCTCTGCGAGCTCGACGTGGTGCAGCCCATGAACATCGACAGCACCAATATGCGCCCGAGCGACTGGATGCGTATCCGCGATGTCATCGTCGAAGGCTATGCCGATCACGACGGCTTCGTGATTCTGCACGGCACCGACACCATGAGTTACACCGCGGCAGCACTTTCCTACCTGATTCAGGACAGCCCCAAGCCCATCGTGCTCACCGGCTCGCAAAAGCCCATGGGCAACCCCTTTACCGATGCCAAGCTCAATCTGTATCAGAGCCTGCTCTATGCGCTCGACGAGCATTCGCACGATGTGTCGATTGTGTTTGGCGGCGTCGCCATTGCCGGCACGCGCGCCCGCAAGCAGCGCACCATGAGCTTTAACGCGTTCATCAGCGTCAACTATCCGCCCATCGCCTATATCCGCAACGACCGCATCGTGCGCAACGGGCTTCACGGCACGCATCAGGGCGAAAACCCGGTGCGTTTCTACGACAGCATCGATCCGCGCGTATTTGTACTCAAGCTTACGCCCGGCGTAAACCCGGGCATCCTCGACGCCCTTGCCAATAGCTACGATGCCGTGATTCTGGAGACCTTTGGCATTGGCGGTATTCCCGAGTTTGGCGAGTCGGGCGAGTCGTTCCAAGAGGCAATTTTCCGCTGGGTCGATTCGGGCCGCACCGTCGTTATGACCACGCAGGTCCCCGAAGAGGGCCTCGATCTGGGCGTTTATGAGGTCGGCCGAGCTTACGCCGATCATCCGGGTATTTTGCGCGGCGACGACATGACCACCGAGACGCTCGTGGCCAAGACCATGTGGGCACTCGGCCAGTCACGTGATGCGGACGAGATTCAGCGCCTGTTCTACAGCCAAGTCAACCACGACCGTATCCCGATGGCGTAATCCCTAAGGCAGTTCCGCTTATCGCAGCCCCAAACGACAGGTGGTCCCCCTCGGGCCGTGCAAAAAACGGAGTATTCTGCAGTTTCTCCGCCGGAGGCATAGAATCAGCCGATTGTTAGACGAACTTTTAGTACGAAGGAGCCGTCTAGTAAATATTTATTCCACATTTTTATTTAGCGTGTGGATTAACTACTGCCAAAAAAGCAAAGCCAGCCGTCCGAGCTACCATCTACGGCTGAACAGGTGCTGAATACTCGCGATTTTGCACATCGCAACCAGGGGGACCCGTCCAAAGAGCGTCAAATACAGCGGAGGAACGCCCTATTCAATACCCTCGAGAAGGTCTGATACCGTCATGCCAAGCGCGGGCGCGATCTTAAATAAAACCTTGAGCGTGAAATTTGCCGTCCCATCTTCGATTCGGTCGAGGTAGGGTCGGCTGATTCCTGTCGCCACGCAAAAATCGACCTTGGAGATACCAAGGGCCTTGCGCGTCCGCTCAACTCGCTCGCCAAGAATCTGTTTCGCACGTTCGTCCATGCAGCCGAGTTTGAAATGAAGCCGAACATAAACGTAAACTATAGTTTACGTTTTGCCGAATACACAGGAGTTTTCTATGTCGGGTTCTTCGGTCCGCATGTACCGAGCCACGCTTCGCACAAACAGCGCGCCGCCCAAGCTCGTCGTCGTTGAAGCTGAATGCCTTTCGCCCGATGAGCGCACAGCATTTGCATTGCTATCAAGTCGCGTCGCCGCCGTTCTGGTCCCTTGCCCGGCGCAAGGTGAACTTGCCATCCAATGCCAAACGCATAGCTGCTCGCTCAATCAGGCTGCCGTAATCGCAACCAGCCAACGCGGCCTGCCGCTCCTTTTAGAAGCCGGCATAGCACTCGCCCTTCGCGGCGCCGGATACGAAAACGAGGCCGCCGCCGATGCAGTCTTTCAACCACGATCGAGCGGCGGCCTCGCAGCAGCCATCGAATATGCTTGCAGGCTCGTTGCCTAAAAGGACAAGCTAGAAACCAAAGCCAAAGCCCGTTCCGGTAATCGCCGAGTACATAAAGTAAACGTTGATCACGTTGAGGAACACACCCGTAATGCAACCGTTGCGCAGGTAGCGTTCGCACACGATACGCGCCATGGCGGCGGAGTCATCATTGTTTTTAGCCTGGCGTCCTGCCGTAAAGTACGTCGCCACGCTCAGCAGCAGATTGAGTACCGGCAGTGCCAGCAGCTCGTAGCTCTTACCCCAGCGCGTCACCTCGCCGGCGGCGTTAAACTTCGTTGCCACCTCGGGGCCAATGTTGGGGATAACACACGCTGCGACCACCAGCGGAAGCACTGCAAGTACCAGCAGCGCAATACCCATGTAGCCAGCTTTTTTGCCATATTTGAACATATGCGTCGTCCTTACACGTTAAAGCGGAAGTGCACGACGTCGCCATCGGCCATGACATAGTCCTTGCCCTCAATACGCAACTTGCCGGCGGCCTTGGCGCCCTGCTCGCCGCCGAGCTCGATGTAGTCGTCGTAGCCAATGACCTCGGCCTTAATAAAGCCGCGCTCAAAGTCGGTGTGGATGACGCCGGCAGCCTGCGGGGCGGTCGCACCCTGACGCACCGTCCAGGCCTTGACCTCCATCTCGCCGGCCGTAAAGAACGACTGCAGGCCGAGCAGCTTGTAGGCAGCCTGAGCGAGCACGTCCAGGCCGGGCTGCTCCAGGCCCAGGCTCTCCAGGTAGTCGGCGGCATCCTCGGGATCGAGCTCGGAAAGCTCGGCCTCGATCTTGGCGCAGATGGGCAGCGGCTTGACGCCGTCGATGGGCGCCAAGTCCTCGTTGAGCATGTCCTCATCTACGTTGGCCACATACAGGATGGGCTTCATGGTGAGCAGGAACAGGCCCTTGGCAGCGGCACGCTCCTCGTCGGTCATCTCCATGGATGCGGCGCGCTTGCCCTCGTTGAGCCAGGCAAGCAGACGCTTGGCGACCTCGAACTTGGGCATGAGCTCCTTGTCGCGCTTGGCCTCCTTCTCGAGCTTGGGCAGCTGCTTCTCGAGCGTGCCCATATCGGCCAGGATGAGCTCGGTCATGATGGTGTCGGCATCGCCGGCGGGGTCGACGAACTCGCCCGTGCGGCCCACCTCACGCATGACGTTGGGGTCCTTAAAGTAGCGCACGACCTCGCAGATGGCGTCGGTCTCGCGAATGTTGGCCAGGAACTGGTTGCCCAAGCCCTCGCCCTCGTTGGCGCCCTTCACCAGACCTGCGATGTCGACGAACTCGACCGTCGCCGGCACAATGCGACCCGGGTTGACGATGTCGGCGAGCTTTTGCAGGCGGCTATCGGGCACGTCGACGATACCCACGTTGGGATCAATCGTGGCAAACGGATAGTTGGCGGCAAGGCCAGTCTTTTTGGTAAGCGCGGTGAACAGCGTCGACTTGCCCACGTTGGGCAGGCCCACGATACCGATGGAAAGGGACACGACAGCTCCTTTTGGTACAAGCATTTCAAACTGCATAAGTATAGCGCCGCCGCAGCATCTGGGCGAACCCGGACACCACGGCGGCACGAATGAAGCAGAGATAGAGCTCGCTGACTAGTCCGCGAGCTTTTCCACCTGGTCGAGCATCTTGTCGAGCTTGGCCTTTGCCTCGGCCTTGACCTTCTCAGCCTCTTCGTGAGCCTTCGCCTTCTGGGCGGCCTTTTCCTCGGCTTCGGGATCGACGACAACCAGATTGGACGCGTCATGCTCAACCAACTTGAGCGCGTGCTCGGGGCACACCTTGACGCAGGCACCGCAGCCCAAGCAATACGTGGACTCCAACGCAAAGCGGCCGCTTCCCACCAGATCGCAGGCAAACGTGGGGCACACGTTGACGCACTCGCCGCACGACGTGCACTTGTCAAAATCGCACTCCGGCGTGCTCACCTGCATGTTCTGGGCAAGCTCGGGGTGGTTTTGCAGCGTCGAGAGCACCAGCTGGCGCCCGTGCGTGAGCGAACGGCGGCGCTTGGTCGTCGTGGTACCGCACATGGTGTTGAGCGTGCGCTCAAGCTGCGTGATCTGGTGACGGTGGGCCTTCAACTTCTGCGTCACCGAGGCCAGTGCCGCAGTCGCCGGGTTGAGCTTGGTCACCGTCAGGCCCGTGGTGCGGGCAATCTTTTCCATGTACTCCTTGCGCTCGTACTCGCGGCGCTTATGGCACTTGAGGCTCCTGGGGTCGACCTCTAGGCCCATACCTGTGCCAGACCACTCTTCGGCCTTCGCAATCGCCTCGCCCAGAATGTCCTCACCGCCGGTGTTGCGGCACTTATCGCACACGCCCAACGGCAGGTAGACGCTCACGTTGGGATAGTCGGCCAGTACCGAGAACCAGGTCTCGGCCGTAATATCGCCCACGCAGGCGACGACGACCTCGTTTTCGCGCGGCATGCGCTTAAGGGCGCGCGTGCAGGTAACGTAGGCGGTCTCGTGGCTCGTAGCAGCAGAGACGATATCGTCATACAGGTTTTTGGGCGCCAGACGCGGCGAGATGATTGCCTCGGTCGGACAGGCAGCGGCGCACAGGCCGCACTTGCGACAGGAGTCGAGGATCTCGATGGCGTCTTCCTCGACCTCGATAGCGTTGACCGGGCACACGTCCATGCACGCGGTGCAGCCGCTCTTTTCGTTTTTGCAGGTCAGGCACGGAATGGTGTTGCCGCGCGGACGCTCCTTGTAGTCGGCAGGATTCCACTGCGGCGCCGACGGATCGAGCGCATCGGTCACGCCGCCAAGCGGGTTTTTAAGAAAGTCGAAACCCTTGCTGATCTCGATAATGTCATCAAACAGATCGTGTTCCTGCGCCATGCGCGGCCCCTCCCTGAGCAGTGCAAACAAGCAAGAGATAATGATACGCTATCGGCCCACACCTCGGGCAAATTACACGCGGTGCACCTTGAGGGAAATAACCCATGGCCTATCGCCGCCCCGATTGCACAAGGTCAATCAAGCGCCAAGCTATGCCTCGCACATGAGCTGCACGAGTTTTTGTTTGGTCACCTTGGCCTGTTCGTTAGCCATATTGCGTTCGTTTCTAAAGACCGCATCCGCAACGCTCATCAGGTCGGTATCGGAAATCTCGCCAAGTCCCAGCTCCGCGAGCGTCGTCGGTAGACCAACGCGCTGGCAAAACTCGAGCACCTGATCAAGCTCGGGCGCACGCTCCAGGCGCAGCTGCACCACCAGACCAAATGCCACGGCCTCACCATGCATGGCCTTGCACTCGGGCAGAATCGTCAGGCCGTTGGCTATGGCATGGGCAAGCGCTAAGCCACCACTCTCAAAGCCAACACCCGAGAGCAGAATATTGCACTCGATCAGACGCTCAACCGCCGGCGATATACGCCCCTTCTTGAGATCGCGCTTGGCAGCGACGCCGCACTCCATGAGCGTGTCATAGCAGGCACGAGCCGCAACCAAGGCCAAGTGTCCCGGCGCGCCACCGTGCTCGTTGGCGCCGTGCGCCGCGGCGCACGAACGCGCCTCGAAGTACGTTGCCAGTGCGTCGCCCATGCCAGCGACCGTCATACGCAGCGGGGCCGCCGCGACCACGTTGGTATCGACCACGACCAGGTCTGGATTCTTCTCGAGCATCAGGTAGCGGTCGAACGACCCATCCTCGTGATACAGCACCGAAATCGCGCTGCACGGACCGTCCATCGACGCCGCCGTGGGACATACGCACAACGGCAACTCGGCATAAAACGCAACGGCCTTGGCGATATCGAGCATCTTGCCGCCGCCAATGCCCACCACCATGTCGCAATACTCGGCCCGGGCTTCCTTGGCCATTTCGACAACGGCATCTTCCGTACACGGACCGTTGTAAATCTTAAAGAACGGCTCGCTTAGATCTTCATCCAGAAATCCATCGACGATCTGCCTGCACAGCCGATCCTCGGTGCCCTGGTCAAACAAGACATAGGCAGCGCAGCCCAACCATGACAAATACCTGCCCTGGCGCGAAAGCTCCCCCGGTCCCTGAACATACCGACCGGGGCCGCCATAAACCATAGGAAGCGCCATACGAGAATCCACCCTTCATCAAACAACGATGGTGCAAAGTACCCTGACCCCTTTGCACCATAGCAAAAAGGGCCCCGCGCATTGAGCGCGAGACCCCTTGCAAGACAGTGGGAGTCGATTAGAAATCGATGTCGGTATCGTAGTAGCAGGCCTTGAGGATCTTCTCGAAGTCGGCAGCCTTGGTCTCACGCGGGTTCTCCGGCGTGCAGGCGTCCTGCTCGGCGTTCGCGGCGATCTCGGGCAGCTTGGCGAGGAACTCCTCCTCGGAAACCATCTGCGGGTTCTCGG
>URTZ01000089.1 GCA_900550825.1 uncultured Collinsella sp.
CCAACATCGCCGACATCCCCGTCATCGCCACGGTCGTACGTTGCGACGATGATGCGCATGCCAAAGTGCGCGCCGGAGCCAAGATCCTCAACATCGCGGCCGGCAAAAACACGCCGCAGGTTCTGCGCGAGCTGCGCGAGCACTATCCCAACCTGCCGCTCATCGCGCCGGGCGGCAAGACGCCCGAGAGCATCCGTGAAACCATCGCCGCCGGCGCCAACGCCATCATCTGGACGCCGCCTTCGGCCCAGCAGTTACAGACCGACATGATGCAGCGTTATCGCAAGATGAAGGAAGACGCCACACCTGTCATCTCGCGCGACGATGTGCCCATTATCGACCAGGTAGCCGCCGCCGAGGTCAGCCAGGTCGAGAACATGAATCCCGACGTGCCGATTCCCGACGAAGTCATCGAGCGCGTCGCTTCGATCCACGAGCGTGTCGAGGAGCATCGCGCCAACCGCGGCCTTAAGCCATCACTGCACGGCTTCTTCTTCCGCGGAAAGAAACGTTAGCCGCAACAGCAAGGCCCGCCCCACAAACGTGAGGCGGGCCGTTTTCGTTTGAGCAATCATGCAGCGACGTGATGGGGCAAATTAATCCACGCGCCTGTCGCCCATAAAGAAGAGCGCCACCGTACCAGGTCCGGTATGCGAGCCAATCAGAGTACCGATGTCATTGATCTCAATCTTGCCTTTAAGCTGCGGAACCTGTTCCTCAATCAGCGCCGCAACTGCCTCGGCATCCTCGCGGCACGCCGAGTGCGACATGATGCACTTACCCGAATAATCCGCACCGTCCTGCACGTGTGCCATCATGGTCTTGGCCATCTCGGAAATCGCGCGCTTCTTAGTGCGAATCTTCTCACGTGGCGACAGCTTGCCGTCGCAATCGACCGTCATAAGCGGGCAAATCTTAAGCGCCGTGCCGATGATCGCGCTCGCGGCCGAAATGCGACCGCCGCGCAGGTAGCTCGACAGATCGGTCGAGAAGAACCAGTGGTGCAGGTTGAGTTTGTGCTCCTCGATCCAGGCAGCCGTCTCGTCGAGTGAAGCCCCGCTATCGCGCACGTCGGCGGCATATTCCAGCAACAGGCCAAAGCCCGAAGACGCCGCCAGCGAATCGATGACGCGCACCTTGCCGCCCTGGGGATAGCGATCCGCGAGCATCTGCGCCGCAACGCAGGCCGATCCATACGTGCCCGAAATACCCGACGACAACGTCAGGTGCAGCACGTCTTTACCCTCGGCAACAAACGGCTCCCAAAACTCCTCGTACTCACCCACGCTCACCTGGGACGTCTTGGGCATGGCGCCCGCGGCAATCTGGGCAAAAAACTTGTCCGGCGTAATCGACTGATACAGATCGTCCGTATAGACAACATCGTCGATCTCGTAATGAAAACACACGACAGGGATATTGCGCGACGCAAAGAACTCACGGGTTCGGTCGGCGGCGGATTCACAGGTCAGGACAAAATCACTCATATGAGGCTCCTTACTCATTGCTGCGCAAATTATCGCACAGTGAGCCTACATACGGTACATATGTCCACTATTTACCAAATCGAACCAAAAATAGCGAACATCTTTACCACCATCGTCTCCACCGGCCCCACGCATAAATATCTGAGAAAACACCTTCTGTCGTCTCCACTCAACCGCCATATCCACCTCAACTAAATCGATTTACCAAACCGTTCAGCCGACAATTCAGCCGCTGGCGCAAAATGGAAACAAAAGCGGCGCATACTGATAAACGTTTGACGCTGTTTATCAGTTTTACCAGCCCCATCGGAAGGTGTTTCATGGTCGCATTCGATCGCAACCCGCAAGACTTCAAGTATCTGCGCCTGCTGTCGAGACAGTTCCCCACCGAACAATCCGCGTTTACCGAAATTATCAACCTCTCGGCCATCCTCAACCTACCCAAGGGCACCGAGCATTTTATGAGCGACGTGCACGGCGAGTACGAAGCCTTTATGCACATCCTCAATAACTGCTCGGGCGTCGTGCGCGAACATGTCGACGAGATCTTTGGCGACACGCTCTCCTTTGACGAGAAGGGCGAGCTGTGCACGCTCATCTACTACCCGCGCGAGAAGATCGACCTGGTCCGCAGCCAACGCGAGGACTCGCCCGCCTGGTACAAGACGACGCTCGACCAGCTCATCATGATCGCTCGCTCGCTTTCAAGCCGCTACACGCGCTCCAAGGTGCGCAAGGCCATCCCACGCGATTACGCCTACATCATCGACGAGTTGTTGCACACGCACCCGGACGAGAACAACTATCGCGTGCGCTATCACGAGCGCATCGTTGAGTCCATCCTGGAGACCGCCAGCGCCGACGACTTTATCGAGTCGCTCGCTTCGCTCATCAAGCGCCTGGCCGTCGACCACCTGCACCTAGTGGGCGACATCTTCGACCGCGGCGGCGGCGCGGCCAAGATTATGGACCGTCTGCTCACCTACCATTCACTCGACATCCAGTGGGGCAACCACGACCTGCTGTGGATGGGCGCTGCGGCCGGTGAGCCCGCCTGCATCGCCACGGTGTTGCGTAACAACCTACGCTACGACAACTACGAGATTCTAGAGAACGACTACGGTATCTCGCTGCGTGAGCTTGTTGCCTTTGCCGATGCTACCTACACCGCCGGCGAGTCCATCACCCCGCTGATCAAGGCCATCAACGTGCTGCTCTTTAAGCTCGAGGGCCAGATTATCCAGCGCCACCCCGAGTTCGATATGACCGACCGCCTGTTACTCGACAAGATCGACCACGACACCGGCACGGTCACGCTCGCCGACGGCAGCGTGTGGCCGCTCACAACCAACGACTTCCCCACCGTCGACCCAGCGGACCCCTATACGCTCACGCCCCAGGAGCAGCACATCATCGACAAGCTCGTGTCCGAGTTTGTCACCGCCGATCACCTGCATCGCCATATCGATTTCCTCTACACCCACGGTTCAATGTACAAGGTCGCCAACGGCAATCTGCTGTTCCACGGCTGCGTGCCGCTCAACGAGGATGGTACCTTTAGCAGCATGAACTGCCTGGGCACCTGGCACGCTGGCCGCGATTATCTCGATTTTTGCGACCACATCGCCCGCCGCGCGTGGCGCGTGGGCGACCGCGATGCCCTCGACTGGATGTGGTACCTGTGGATCGGCTTTAACTCACCCGCCAGCGGGCGCCTGGTGCGTACCTTTGAACGCGCTTATATCGCCGATAAGAGCACCTGGGTCGAGCCGATGGACCCGTACTTTACGCTTACCAAGTCGCCCTCGGTCAGCGACGACATCATGCGCGAGTTCGGCGTTGCCCCCATGGCATGTTCGCCGACCGGTCACATCATCAATGGCCATACGCCCGTCAAGACCACCAAGGGCGAGCAGCCCATCCGCGCCAACGGCAAGCTGCTGGTCATCGATGGCGGCTTCTGCCGCGCCTACCATCCCAAGACGGGCATCGCCGGCTACACGCTTATCTCGAGCTCACGCGGCTGTCGCCTTAAGTCGCACCGGGCCTTTACCACCGTTGCCGAGGCGCTCACCCGCAACATCGATATCGAGAGCGAGACCAACCGCTTTGACGAGGCCGACCGTCGCCGCATGGTGAGCGATACCGATACGGGTGCCAAGATTCGCAGCCAAATCCAGGACCTGCGCCAACTGCTCGATGCATATAGAAACGGTGCTATCGAAGAGCGCGTCTAGCCCCACCCGCGGGGATTGGCTAAACTTGCTGAGTTTGTCATCCCCACGGCGTCCCCGCGCCACCCTAAGGCAGGTACCATGCAAAAGCTCCTTGCGCAGATCATGAAGTTTGGCGTCGTCGGCGTCGTCGCCACGTTCATCGACTTTGGCATCATGAATCTGCTCCACTACGGTCTGGGCCTTAACATCCTGATCGCCAATACCAGCGGTTTTATCGTCTCGCTCATCTTTAACTACGTCGCGAGCATGAAGTACGTGTTTGCGCACAAGGAAGGCATGAGCCGCCGCCGCGAGTTCATTATCTTTGTCGTGCTGTCCGTGATCGGTTTGGCGCTCAACGACGGTATCGTGCTGGCGCTCAACGCCGGCCTGGGGCTCGAGGCCAATATCGCCAAGATTTGCGCCACCGCACTGGTCATGGTCTATAACTATGTGACCCGAAAGATCTTCCTGGAGGGCGAGGAGACCAAGTAGCTCGGCCTCCTCGTTGCACTACGGGGCCCACGGACGACGTGCGTCGAGCGCTGCGTTGTTCGTGGGCCTTGCTCGTTTACGGAAGGATTTACAACGTTTGCGGATTGTCTCTTGCAAATTTGGCGAGTTCGTATAGTTCTTGGCAAAGCCCTTACGTTTCCCTTGCAAAAGCTCTAAAGTATCCTCTGCTCGATTCATCAACGCATTGGATGTGATTACGTGCACAAGGCACTGGCACAACCTCATACTAAGCAATTCCTCAAGTTCGCTGTCGTGGGTCTTATCTCCTTTGGCATCGACTGGGGCATGCTCATTGCGCTCGTCGAGCTGTTCCATCTCGACTTTTTGATGAGCACCACGATCTCGTTTATCACGTCCGTCGTGGTCAACTACTGGCTCAGCATGAAGTACGTGTTCGACCATCGCGAGGGCATGAGCCGCAAGCGAGAGTTCACGATCTTCACCATCCTGTCGGTGATTGGTTTGGGCCTCAACGACCTGTACATGTTTGTGGGCGTCACGTTTTTGAGCATCGGCTACCAGGCCATGAAGGCCATCGCAACGTTCCTCGTCACCTGGTACAACTACTTCAGCCGTCGCTTCTTTCTCGAGGGCGCACGGTCGTAGTCGATTCGCTATTTGCTTGAATGTATAACCGGTTGGAATTCCCGTTCCAACCGGTTTTTGTTTGCCGAGAGGCCCGGCGATCCGGCCCCATTCGCACGAAAAACGGGCGGCCCGGCTGTTTGTCCGAACCGCCCGTCTGGCGCGCTATGTCGAGGCCTCTAGCCCGTTACGTAATACCAAACGACGTTGTCGTCATTGGAGAGAACGTAGTTACTGCAGGCCGTCATGGGCGTTGTGCCGTTGACGGAGTACATCCAGCCGCTCGTGCCGCCGTGCTGTTTCTCGGCCAAACCACCAATCGCGGAGACATACGTGCCGTACGACGAGCCATGTGCGTTGACAGAAAGGCCCAGCGCGCACAGGGCATCGTAGACGGTAGCGCCTTCGTTAAAGGTAAAGGTGCCACCAGAGGACACAGGATTGCCCACGGCGCTCGATGTGACCGAAACCGTCACCGTTACGTAGCTAGGCTGCTGCGAGCTGCCCTGGTCGCCAGTAGAGGCGTTGCCGTTATCGGGGGCAGAAGATGCCCCGCTGGATGAGGAGGAGGCGCCAGGCGTAGAGCCGGCCCCGCCAGAAGAAGTCGAGTTCTGAGAAGTCGACTGATTGCCGTCGGTCTTTTTATTGCTGTTCTTCTCTCCAGACTTCTTGCCATCCTTGTCTTCGGACTTTTTGCTATCCGAGCCCTTGTTTGATTCCTTGTCCGAAGACTCGGACTCCTTCTTAGAGTCAGATTTATCCGAACCCTTAGACTCGTCGTTCGACCCATCCGAAGATTTGGAATCCTTGGAGCCAGCTTTACCCGAAGCGACGGTCGAGTCAGACCCCTTGGCGTCCTTCGCGACGACGCTCTCCCCCGTCACGGTCTGAACGATCCAGTCAATGGACCAGGCGCCGCTCTCGGAAGGATGGACGAAGCCCAGCGATATGACAATTAGCGCAACGCACGCGGCGGTCAGGACGCCAGTAAGCGCCTTCCGTCGAGGGGCGGACGCCGCCGAAGCGGCGCCCTGTTGCTTTGCATCGTCGAACTGAATGAACGAGGAATTTGGTTGCTTGGGGTCAGCGTCCTTGGATTTATTGGACACAGCCCTCACCTACCGACGTTTGGTGAACACGAACACGCCGACGATGACGAGACCGATGACGCCGGCGGCAACGCCAACAATGGCGAGCGGGTTGGCGCCAGTCTCCTGCTCGGAAGCACTAGAGGGCTTCTTAGCAGTGGTCGTGGAAGCAGCACCCGTATCGGACTTGGAATCGGACTTCTTGTCGGACTTGCTGTCCTTCTTGTCAGACTTCTTGCCAGACTTCTTCTCGTCCTTCTTATCGGACTTATCGGAGTCCTTCTTGTTGGACTTGTTGTCCTTGGTCTCGGTCTTGGTCGACACCGTCGTCTTGGTCATCGGCTTATGACCCGGAGCGACAGCGCCGCCAGTCTGCTGGCCCTTCGTGCCGGAGCCGGAACCCGTGCCCGTGCCAGCGCCAGCACCGGAACCGTTGCCAGCGCCACCATTGCCGCCATTGGAGCCAGAACCGCCATTGCCGCCAGGGTTAACAGCATTCTTGGTCCACTTGGCATACAGCGTCAGATCGGCCGTCACCGGCGTACTGAAGTCATACGCCTGCGTGCAAGCCTCATCGGTGAACCAACCGCCGAAAGTGTAGCCATCGCGCGTCGGATCGGCCGGCTTGACCAGCTTGCCGTCGGCCGTAGCAACAAACTTAGTGTCGCAAGCAGACCCGCCGTTGGAATTAAAGGCAACCGTCCAAGACTCAACGGCCCCAAGCTTGAACAGCGTGCCCGAGTCATTGATGTAGTACAGGTTGCCAGATGCATCGGCAATGACCGGAGAGTCACAGTACTGGTAATGGCCAGCCGCATCATAAATCTGCGTCGCCTCTGCATCGCCGAGCGTATAGCGATACACGCCACCACCAGCAGAGTAGTTGACGTAATCCTTGCTATCCGCGCTGTTAACGGTGAAGTACACATAGGTCTTGCCGCCCTGAACACTCACCAGCGGAGTAGCAGCAATACCGTTGAGGCCAGCCGGCAGCGCCTTGCCGTCGGCAGCAGCGACCATCGTGGTCTTACCCGTCTTCAGGTTATAGAGAACCAGAGCAGAGCCAGTAGCCGTCTGTCCGCCGACAATCAGATTGTCACCAGACACCGCAGGGGCGCTCAGATTATTCGCAAGGCCCAGATCAACCGTCTTCTGCTCGCTCAGTACGCCCTTCGCCGAAAGCGAAATCACATGGAGCTTTCCGTCGTGCGTCATCTGATAGAAGGTCGAACCATTGGACGGATCGGCAATGCAATCGGCATTTGCGACAGCGCCGAGCTTCATGGTCGAAACGACATCGCCCGTCGTCTTATCAATGCACTTAAGCGTGCCCGCGCTCGTAGGAACGATGGCATACTTATCCGTCAAAGCCGCACCAGTCCAGTAATAGCCCTCGGCAGGGTCGATGTTCTGCCAAGAAACTTCGCCCGTGGCAATCTTAATGCGCGCAAAGGAGCCGTTGCCGTAGGTCGCGTTGTAATTCTCGTCATACGAAATATCGACCGAGCCTACATAGACGTACTCGCCGTCCGAAACGACGGTGCAGGAGCTCTGCGTCAAGTCCGTCAAACCGGGCGTCAGCCACTTGCAGATCAGCTTGTCTGCAGTAATCGCCTGGACCGCACCGCCGTTGAGCGGAACGATGATAAGGCCATTGGTATAGATCGGACGAGAGGTATAGCTCACCTTGGAGGCAAGCGGCGCAGAGGCAACCTTTTTGCCCGTGGACGAATCGATCTTAATGAGCTCGTTCTCGGTCGCGATGTACACAAAACCGTTAGCAATGACAGGCTCGCTGCAGTTGGCATACTGCTGACCAGACTCGGCCTTCCAATCGAAGGCCCACTTAAGACCGGCAGCCTGCGCAGGCGTCTTGGCATCCGTTGCGGTCGAACCGTTGCCACTGTTGCCGTAGCCGGCCCACTCGGCATCCCAATCAGGAGTCGTCGCGCTCGGGTCCACGACAATCTTGTCGGGATCGGGCATGGCCGAATCGTCGGTGGTATAGGCAAGCGTAACCTTATCGCCGCTCTTGAGCGTAATCTGATTGGCGCAGAGTAAGGAGGGCTCTCCGTTGATATACAGGTACCAATATTTATGGCTCTGTTAGACCAGGATTGACATGCCGACCTGCCGGCTAACTCGCCGTCTCCC
>URTZ01000090.1 GCA_900550825.1 uncultured Collinsella sp.
CATCGGCACCTCCCTGCTGGATGCCGGCCACGTAAACTACGCCCGGGACATGATCCAGAAGGCCAAGGACATGGGGGTCACCCTCCTGCTGCCCCAGGACAATCTGGCCACCCAGGACTTCTCCGCCGATGCCCAGCCGGTTTTGGTGGAGGTGGACCAGTTCCCCGAGAATCTCATGGGGATGGACATTGGTCCCAAAACCATCGAATCCTTCACCGCCGCCATCCAGGGGGCCGGCACCGTGGTGTGGAACGGGCCCATGGGGGTCTTTGAGTTCCCCGCCTTTGCCAAAGGCACCAACGCCATCGCCGGCGCCATGGCCCAGCAGAAGGACGCCATCACCATTGTAGGCGGCGGGGACTCCGCCTCCGCCGTGGAGCAGAGCGGCATGGCCGATCAGTTCACCCACATTTCCACCGGCGGCGGTGCTTCCCTGGAATTTTTGGAAGGGCTCACCCTCCCCGGTATCGCTTGTCTGGAAGATAAATAACCGGGGGCGAGGCGCAGATGAACAGAAAATATCGCAAAACCATCGTCGCTGGCAACTGGAAGATGCACAAAACCGCCACGGAGACCAAGCTCTTTGCCGAGCGTCTCAAAGGGGCCCTGCCCCGGGTGAAGCGGTGTAGCATCGTCCTGTGCGTCCCCTATGTGGATATCCCTGCCGCCGTAAAGATCCTCAAGGACAGCCGGGTGGCCGTGGGCGCCCAGAACCTCCACTGGGAAACCAGCGGCCCCTACACGGGGGAAGTCTCCGCCGCCATGCTGGCCGACCTGGATGTCAAATACGTCATCATCGGCCACAGCGAACGCCGGGCCCTGTTTGGGGAGACCGACCTCACCATCAACAAAAAACTCCACGCCGCCCTGGACGCAGGCCTGCGCCCCATCCTGTGCGTGGGGGAGGACCTGGAGCAGCGGGAGCTGGGCATCACCATGGAGCTCATCGCTCTGCAGGTGAAGTCCGCTCTGGCCGGCGTACCGGCGGAAAAGGTCCGCAAGTGCGTCATCGCCTATGAGCCCATCTGGGCCATTGGCACCGGCAAGACCGCTACCGCCGAGGATGCTCAGGAGGTCTGCGGCGCTATCCGTGAGACCCTCAAGGAGATGTTCGGCGAGGAGCTCGCTAACGGCATCCGCGTTCTCTATGGTGGCTCTGCCAAGCCCGGCAACATCGCTGAGCTCGTCGCCAAGCCCGACGTTGACGGCGCCCTCGTGGGCGGCGCTTCGCTCAAGGCTGCCGACTTCGCCTCTATGGTCGTCAAGGCAGGCGAGTAGGACATATGGCACAGCGTCATCTCCCTGCACTCCTGATTATCATGGACGGCTGCGGCCTGGCTCCGGCCGATGGCGAGAACGCCGTCGCCGCTGCCAAGACGCCCTTCCTTGATAGCCTGTACGTGAAGTACCCCCACACCACGCTCGGTGCTTCGGGCGAGGACGTGGGCCTTCCCGACGGCCAGATGGGCAACTCCGAGGTGGGTCACCTCAACATCGGTGCCGGCCGCATCGTGTTCCAGGAGCTTTCGCGCATCAACAATGCCATCAAGGACGGCTCCATCGCCAAGAACGAGGTTTTCGTCAAGGCTATGGACGATGTCAAGGCCGAGGGCAAGACCCTTCACCTTATGGGCCTTATGAGCCCTGGCGGCGTTCACTCCCACATGAACCACGTCGAGGCTCTGGTCAAGATGGCTGCCGAGCACGGTGTCAAGACCGTTCGCGTCCACGCCTTCATGGATGGCCGCGACGTTGACCCGCAGTCCGGCGCTGGCTACATGAGTGAGTTCTGCGCCTTCCTGGCTAAGATCTCCGAGGAGACCGGTTGCGACGCTCGCGTTGCCACCGTCTCGGGCCGTTATTGGGCCATGGACCGCGATAATCGTTGGGAGCGCATCCAGCGCGCCTACGACGTCATGGTCAACGCGTCCGATGCTGATACCGACCCCGTTGCCGGTATCAAGGCCTACTACGAGAAGGACCCGCGCGGCGACGAGTTCGTCGAGCCCTTCGCTGCCCACAACGAGGGCATCCACGAGGGCGACGCGGCCATCTTCTTCAACTTCCGTCCCGACCGCGCTCGTCAGATGACCCGCGTGTTCACGGACAAGGAGTTCGACGGCTTTGAGCGCGAGCAGATCAAGCTTTCGCACTTTGTGACGATGACCGAGTACGATCCGACGTTTGACGTCGAGGTCGCCTTCCCCAAGACGTTCCCCGAGAACGTCCTGGCCGACGTTATCGCCGCCAACGGCCTGAAGCAGCTGCACACCGCCGAGACCGAGAAGTACGCCCACGTGACGTTCTTCCTCAACGGCGGCATCGAGGAGCCCAAGGAGGGCGAGGAGCGCGTGCTCGTCGCTTCCCCCAAGGTCGCTACCTACGATCTGCAGCCTGAGATGAGCGCTCCCGAGGTTACCGAGAAGCTCGTCGCCGCTATTAACGAGGACCGCGCTGATTTCTACATCGTGAACTTCGCGAACTGCGACATGGTTGGTCACACCGGTGTCTTCGACGCCGCCGTTAAGGCCGTCGAGGCTGTTGACGATGCCTTGTCCAAGGTTGTCCCGGCGATTCTCGCCAAGGGTGGCTTTGCGCTGATCACCGCCGACCACGGCAACGCCGACCACATGTTTGACGTTGCTTCCGACGGTTCCAAGCATCCGTTCACGGCTCACACCACCAACCGTGTGCCGTTCATCATCGTTGATGAGAAGGCCAAGCTCACCGGTATCGAGGACGGCCGTCTTTCCGATATCGCTCCGACCATGCTCACCATGGCTGGTATTGAGCCTTCCGCCGAGATGACGGGCCGCGTGCTCGCCACCGAGGCCTAAGAGAAAACAAATACCGTTTTCTAGCAAGGGGGTTGTCCACAATCGGACAATCCCCTTTTTGGTATTTCTGCCATTTCCGCCCCGTCCCCGAGTGGCAGGTAGGGGAGAACGGGGGATTGTGGTACAGTACTGGAGTTTGAATTGTTCTATTAAGGAGCTTATCTATGGGTCCGTTCCAGATTTTTCTGTTTGTCGTTTGGGCTGTCTCTGCCGTGGCGCTGACGATTCTCGTCCTGATGCATTCCGGTAAGGGCACCGGCGTTTCGGATATGATCGCTAGCTCGCTGTATAACTCCAGCTCTGCCACGGGCGTCATGGAGCAGAACCTCGATCGCCTGACGGTAATTATGGCCGTCGTTTTTGCCGTGTGCGTCGTCCTGTGCATGTTCTTCTTCCCGCAGGGCATCGTCGGCTTCTAAGCACGAGCCGCATAAAATAATTGAAAAGGGTTCCGCAAGTGCGGGATCCTTTTTGTTTACAAATTTGTAACAGAGTCAAAATATCCCCACATACTTCGCCCAACTAAAGAAATTCTTGACCGTTGACCGGAATTAGCCCCAAATCGTGCATAAAATGCGCTACTGTATTGCGAAACGTTGGTCCGTTGTGCATAACCAGCCATAGCGACGGGCGACGTTTTTATGGTTCTGATCGGATTGTCTCGACATGTTTCCGACTGAACATTTCTTTGTCCTATCTCATAAGGAGGATGGCATGGCTGATTCTATGTTCCACCAGCCCGTTATGGGTCGTCGCGCCTTCGTTGGCGGTACCCTTGCTGCGAGCTCCATGGCTTTTCTTGCCGCATGCGGCAAGAAGGGTGGCGACGCTTCCGGTTCTGAGTCCGGTTCGACGCTGAACTTCTACATCAACAACCCGGTCTGCATCGACCCCTACAACGTCCAGGAGGACCAGGGCACTCAGGTCGAGTACCAGCTCTTTGACGCTCTGACCTCTTACGACGCCGAGAAGGGCGAGATCGTTCCGCTGGCTTGCGAGTCCTTTGAGTCCAATGACGACGCCACCGAGTTTACCTTCAAGATCAAGAAGGCCAAGTTCCACAACGGTGACGACGTTACCTCCAAGTCCTTCAAGCTCGGTTGGGAGCGTCTGGTCAACACCAAGTCGGCCATCGCTACCGAGTACGGCCCTTCCGAGGTCTCCTATCACCTTTCCATGGTCGAGGGTTATGACGACCTGCTTGCCGGTAACGCTACCGAGCTCAGCGGTGTTACGTGCCCCGACGATGAGACCCTCGTCGTCAAGCTGTCTTCCGCTTACGCTGACTTCCCCTTCGTCGCCTCTCATCCGGCTCTGGCCCCGGTTCCCGAGTGCGCCGAGTCCGATGTCAAGAGCTTCTATCTTGCCCCGGTCGGTAACGGCCCGTTCATGATGGACGGCAAGTGGGAGGATGGCCAGGAGATCAACGTCAAGAAGTTCGACGATTACTATGGCGACAAGGCCAAGATCGATGGCATCCACTTCCAGGTCATCAAGGACATGGAGACCGCTTACAAGGAGTTCCAGGCCGGTAACCTCGATGTCTGCGACGTTCCCGTCGCTCAGATCGATGCCGCCAAGAAGGATCGCGGCGTGTCCAAGGACGGCTACACCATGGGTGACGGCGAGCGCATGCTGCTCGGCGCCGAGCCTTCCACGTACTATCTGACCTGCAACACCACGGCCGAGCCGTTCAACAACGCCGACCTGCGTAGGGGCATCTCCCTGGCCATCAACCGTGAGGCCATCTGCAAGACCATCTACAAGGGTACCCGTACCCCCGCCGACGGCATTGTTCCTCCGGGCATCGATGGCTACAAGGAGGGCGCATGGGAGTTCTGCGCCTACGATGTCGACAAGGCTAACGAGTACCTCGACAAGGTTGCTCCCGCTGGCGCTAACGGCGATCGTGGCATTAGCGTGACCCTGTCCTACAACCAGGACGGCGGTCACAAGGAGATCATGGAGTCCATCATCGGTGACCTCGCCAAGGTTGGCGTTACCGCTGTCTCCGATACCCCTGAGTGGTCTGCCCTGCTCGAGCAGTATCAGAACTTTAACTATCAGTTCGGTCGTCTGGGTTGGATTGCCGACTACCCGATCATGGACAACTTCCTGTATCCGCTGTTCCACTCCGACTCCCTCGGTGGCGACAACCGCTCCGGTTACAACAACCCCGAGTTCGACGCCAAGGTCGACGAGGCTCGTACTATTGTTGACGACGAGGAGCGCGTCGCTAAGATGCAGGAGGCCGACGCAATGGTCGCTGCCGACTGCCCGGTCATCCCGATTATGTTCTACACGCACACCATCGCCGGCTCCGATCGCATTAAGCACCTCTATGTCGATCCGCAGAAGCACGCCGATCTGGGTACCGTTGAGCTCGCCTAAGAGTTTGCAGCTTCCGTGAGGGTCAAGTATTTACGTAGACCTCATGGGAAACATACAGTTCTCCCTAACCTGGGGTAAACTGGCTGATGGTAATTTTGGGATGCCGGTCTGGCGATCGGCATCCCATTTAGGTTAATCCCTAGATAGGGGAGTGGTATGGGTAAGTACATCGTTAAACGTGTGCTTCAGTTCATCCCGGTGTTTTTGGGCGTTACGCTGATTCTGTTCGCCCTCCAGAATATCGTGCCGGGAGATCCGATCAAGCTGATCGGTGGAGACAAGGCTCTGTCCCCCGAGGTGGAGCTTCAGCTTCGCGTCCGCTATCACCTGGTCCAGACGGACGAGGACGGCAACGCGATCCTTGACGAGAACGGCGACCCCGTTCAAACGTCGCTCGTGGACCGTTACTTGTATTACATGAACGGCCTGCTTCATGGCGATCTGGGCAATTCGTATCAGCGCAAGCTGCCGGTTACGGAAATCTTTGCCCAGAAGTATCCGTATACGGTCAAACTTGCCGCGTGCGCCATCGTGCTCGAGGCAATTATGGGTATCGGTGCGGGTATCATTTCGGCGGTAAAGCGTTATTCCTTCTGGGATATTTTGGTAACGCTCACCACGTCGATCCTCGTTGCGGTCCCGGCCTTCTGGCTCGGTATGTTGCTGCAGCTGTTCTTTGGCGTCATCCTCAAGGACGCCACGGGCGGTGCAATCTCCATGCCGATCTCGGGTGCCGGCGGTTCCAGCTCTCAGTATCAGGATTGGATGCACTATGTGCTTCCGACCATTACGCTGGCTTCGGTTTCGACCGCTTATGCTGCGCGCATTATGCGCTCGCAGCTGCTTGACGTCATGAACCAGGATTACATCCGTACGGCAAAGGCCAAGGGTCTCTCCAATCGTGCGATCATCGTCAAGCATGCGCTTAAGAATGCACTCATCCCCGTCGTTACCTATATTGGTGTCGACTTTGGCGGCATGCTTTCGGGCGCCATCCTGACCGAGACGGTCTTTAACTGGCCCGGTATCGGCTATGAGGTCTATCGCGCCATTAGCATGCGTGACTGGCCCATCGTTATGGGCGGCGTTACGCTCATCGTTGTCGTCGTCATGGTGATCAACCTGCTCGTCGACATTAGCTATGCATTCCTCGACCCGCGCATCCGCCTTGGCGGTCCGTCGGATAAGGCCTAAGGGAGGTACGTCTCATGCAGGAAACTGATTCTCAGTCTCAGGAGCAGGCTACCGCCACCAAGGCCGCATCTGCTCCCGCCAAGTCCCGCACGCTGTGGGGCGACGCTTTTAAGCGTCTTCGTAAGAACAAGCTCGCCGTTATCGGTGTCTGCTGGATCATCATCGTCGTTGTGGTTGCCCTGACTGCAGATCTGTGGGCTAAGCCCTGGCTCGGTTCCCCGACGGCTTCCGACTCGACCACTATGGCCGAGACGTCGCTGTTGGCTCCGTGTGCAGAGCACCCGTTTGGCACCGACGCCCTTGGTCGCGACATTCTCGTCCGCGTTATCTACGGTGCGCGCGTTTCGCTGTCCGTCGGAATTATGGCCACCGCGATCTCCACGCTAATTGGTCTGGTCATGGGTGCTCTGGCCGGTTTCTACGGCGGCATCTGGGATACGATCATCATGCGCTGTGCGGACATCTTCCTGGCGTTCCCGTACGTGCTGTTCGTTGTCGCCATGATCGCCGTTATCGGCCGTGGCCTTCAGAACGTCTTTATCGCCATCGGTATTCTCGGCTGGCCTTCGATTGCGCGCGTCTTCCGATCCGCGATCCTGACGGTCAAGGAAAATGACTATGTTGATGCTGCGCGCGCGATGGGTGCATCCGATGCTCGTATCGTCGTACGTCACATCTTCCCGAACTCCGTCGCCTCCATCGTGGTCTACGCGACCATGAACATTGGTGGCGCCATTCTGACCGAGTCCGCTCTGTCCTTCCTCGGCATGGGCGTTATTCCGCCTACGCCTTCGTGGGGCTCCATGATTCAGGACGGTCAGCAGTATCTTCTGACCGCTCCCTGGATGATGATCATGCCCGGTCTGGCAATTCTCTCGACGGTGCTCGCCTTCACCCTGCTGGGTGACGGTCTGCGCGACGCCCTCGACGTCAAGATGAAGGACGCATAAGGATGAAGAAGAACAAGAACTATGTGGACCTGAAGGACCAGCCTGTTCCCGAGGGCCAGCATCTGCTCGAGGTCGATGACCTTAAGATGTATTTCCACACCGAGGACGGCGTTGTTCGCGCTGTCGACGGTGTCTCCTACACGCTCGATCGCGGCGAGACCCTGGGCGTCGTCGGTGAGTCCGGCTCCGGTAAGTCCGTGACCGCCATGACCATCATGGGTCTTATCTCGATGCCTCCGGGAAAGATCGAGGGCGGCGACGTTCGCTATCGCGGTCGTTCTATCCTCGAGATGACCGAGGAGGAGATGCAGCACATTCGCGGCAACGACATCGCGATGATCTTCCAGGATCCTATGACCTCCTTGAACCCGGTCTATAAGATCGGCAAGCAGGTGGGCGAGGGCCTTCGTCTGCACCGTGGCTACTCCAAGCAGGAGGCGCTCAAGCGCGCTACCGAGCTTTTGGACCTCGTGGGTATCCCCGAGCCCGAGAAGCGCGTCAATGAGTATCCGCACCAGTTCTCCGGCGGTATGCGTCAGCGTGTCATGATCGCAATGGCGCTGGCTTGTAACCCGAAGATCATCATCGCAGACGAG
>URTZ01000091.1 GCA_900550825.1 uncultured Collinsella sp.
GTCCCGGAATCCCCACGGTGTGGCCGTCATCTGGTGAGCCTCCTCATGCTGTGTTTCGTATGGAACAGAAGACCGGCATAGCTCCGCCGGTCTTCTGGGTACTTTAGCATACTAGAGTGTTTGCGGGGAAAATCCATCGCAGCCGCTCACGCCGTATTCATCTGGAAACATAGGGCAGATCGCCGCAACCCAAACCCGCCTAGGCGCCAATCGCACGACGATACTCTGCCATTACCTGCGCATCGGCAGCTGCGGGGTCGGCGAAATAGCGCCCGTCATAGGTCTCGGCCGAAACAACTCCGCGATAGTCGCGCGCCACCAGCCTATCCAGGTCGGCGCGCATATCGCGGTCGCCGTCACCCCAGGCAAGATGCGTCGTGCCATCTGCCGCAACATCGACAAAATGCACGTGGGCGACATCATCGCCAAGCAGATCGAAATAATCGTCGATGGTATCCCCTGCCACCGCCATAGCGCCCAAATCCAGACACGCCTTAAGTGCCGGATGATCAACTGCCTCGATCATGCGCTTCGTGTCGGCCGCCGAGTTCACGATCATCGACTCAACCGGCTGTAGGGCCTCGAGCACCAGTCGCACGCCGCGCTCTCCCGTATGCTCGGCAATCGCACGCAGCATCGAAGCGCTGCGACCCCACGCGTCCTCGATCGGCTCGTTCAAAAATGCCCAGCCGCTCGAGACCATGACCTGCTCGGCTCCAAGTTCCGCCGCGATATCCACAACGTTCTTAAAGTACGCGAGCGTGCGGGCACGCGCCTCATTCCCACGCGCCGCGATATTCCACGGCTTGGGGTTGTTCTGTTCGGGACAAAGCCCCACAATCCGAACCCCATACCGCTGCGACAGCTCCCGCACCTGCTCGAGCGAATCGTATCCATGGCAATCGACATACAGATGCATCGCCCCGGTCCAAAGCTCGCAACACGTGTAGCCCGAGGCCGCTGCCGAAGAAAAGAATTCCTCAAGGTCAAAATAACGATGGCTGATATTCATGACGGCAAGCTGCGGATACTCCATCTTGTCCACCTTTCGGCAAAAGGGCGCCGCAGCACAGTGTGCGCGACGCCCCCTCTTACATTATTCTCATTATGACGGATGCCCTACTGAACACCAAGTACTCCAAAGAACGCGCCGGCGATACTCACGAGCAGGATCACGAGCATGATGACCAGCGGATTCATCTTCTTCTTGAGCATGAGATAGACGATTCCAAACAGCCCCATCGTGACAAAGCCCGGGAAGATTCCGTTGAGCAGCTCGGCCAGCGTCTGAGCACCATCGCCCGCACCGACCATGAGCGGAATGTCCACGGTGACCATCTCCATGGTCATAGCGCCGATCACCATGGCGCCCATGATAGAGGCCATCTTGACGATCGTGTCCATAATGCCCGATTCCTGGACCTTGCTGATCATGTCCGAGCCAAAGCGATACCCCACAAACGTCAGCAGGTAACGGATGATGTAGTGAGGGACATTGAACACGAGCAGGAACAAAATCGGGCCAAGAATAGAGCCCTGTAGCGCCAGCGACGTGCCGACACCCGTTGCCAAAATTCGCAGCGTGCCCCAGTAGAAGGCATCGCCCACGCCGGACAGCGGCCCCATCAAAGCAAGCTTGACATTAGAGATCGCGCTCGTGTCAAAGCTATCGTCAGTAGCGTTGACCTCCTCCATTGCAGCGGCGATGGACATGGGGAGCGTCGAGATGTACGGCGTGACGTTATAGAGCTCCATATGGCGCTTGAGGGCGGCCTTAAAGTCCGCATCCTGCGGATACAGCTTGCGAAGGATCGGCATAAGGGCCCACATAAAGCCGATATGGCCCATACGCTCGTAGTTCCAGGAATGCTCATAGGGAATCGAGCGCCAGAACAGCTTCTTAAGGTCTGCGCGGGAAATCAGCCCGTCGTAAGAAGACTCAAACTTAAAACTCATCGAACCCACTCCCAATCGCAGGATCCTCGGTTGCCACTGCGGGCTGCTCCGCCTTTTTCTTGTCACCCAAAACCGTCATCGCGACGACGATGATCGCGGCAAAGATCGCCACGCCCGTCGTGCTAATGCCAAAGTAGGCGACGAGGAAGAAGCCAGCGAAGAAGAACGGCGCCACAGTCTTGTTCATAATCATCTGAGCCAGCATTGCAAAACCGAGCGCGGGCAAGAAGGCGGCGGCGACATCCATACCGGTCTGAACGAAATCGGGGATGATGTTGAGCAGGCTGGCAACAGCATCGGCGCCAAAGAAGAATGCCAGGGGAATAATCAGCAGGCCGCACCAGCTCTGCGCGTAGCCGGCGATGAGCATGTTGCGCGTGATGGCCTTGGTGTCTCCGTCCTCGACGTTTTTGTCGATACGGTGCACCAGCAGCAGCATCACCGGCTGGCCCAGGGCGGTATCGAGCGCCAGGACGATCGTTGCGATGGGAATACCCAGGGTCAGGGCCGCCGAAGCGTCCGCGCCGGCCTGCATGGCAAGCGACACACCCAGAATGGTTCCGGAAATCGTATCGGGCGGGTTATACGCACCGACCGAGATGGCGCCGACCATGGCAAGCTCCATTGTGGCGCCCATGATCGTGCCGGTCACCATGTCGCCCATGACAAGGCCAACCAGAGGTCCGAGCACGATCGGGCGCTGGAGGTAGCTCGTACCCGTCAGCCACTCGGAATAGCCCAAAAGGGCGATCAGGAAAATCAGGATTGTCTTGATAACCATGACAGCCCCTAACCGATAACCTTCGCGGCGTCAGTCTTCGCATCTGCCGGAATCATCTGAATGAACAGTTCATAGCCCTCGCCGAGCAGCTCTTTGACGTATGCCTCGTTTTCGGGCGTAAGGAACACGCTCGTCGAGACCTGGCGGGCATTCTCGCTAAAGGCAACGTTGCCGAGGTTGATCTTCTTGACTCCCATCGCCTTGGCGACGGCACCGGCCTGCTGGATCGTCTCGCAAACCACGAAGAGCTTGTACTTGTCGGTCACTCCGCTCTGGAGCGCCTTGACGGCATCCTCGGTGTTTTTGACAACGACCTTGCAGCCCTCCGGCTTTGCAAGGGACAGGGCCTGCAGACGAAGCTTGTCATTGAGGACCGTGTCGCTCACCAACAAGATGCAGTCGGCACCCAGAGCCGAGGTCCAGCTAACGGCAACCTGGCCGTGAAGCAGTCGATAGTCCACGCGAATCATCTGAATCATGATGTGCTCCCTAGTGGTTAAAACTCATCGAGTTCGGCCTGCCCCAGCAGGTCGTTGACGTACTTGACCTTGGTGTCGTCCGCCTCGACGATCTGGCGAATGGCCTCATCGATCGGGGTGGATTCGGGCACGAACAGCAGCTGAATAAGGAGCGGCAGGTTCATGTTGGTCACGAGGTGCGTGTTAGGACGCGTCTGGACGATCTTGGTGAACTCGTTGTTGACGCTGCCGCCAAAGAGGTCGGTGCACACGACGACCTCATCGTCCGCGGCAAAGCCGTCCAGAATCGCTGCGGCCTCCTTGGTCAGGTCCTCGTTTCCGTCGACATACATAGAGAGCGCATGGACGTTTTCGCGCTCGCCGGAAAGCAGGCCGATGCTCTCGACGATTCCAGACGCAAAATGAGCATGGGACGCCACGATAAACTGCCTCATTCGATTCCCCTTCCTAGCGAATTTCGGCATAAAAATGCCCGGACGCATGCGCCCGGGCAGGGTGCTTCTTAAATGAGTGGTCAACTATTAGTAGTCGAACTGGTGATAGTAACGACGGTAGTTGAGGTTGTGCTTGGTGACCGTCTCGTAGTAAGCGGCAAGGCGATCGGTGATCAGCGAGGAGAGAATCCACGGAGACACGATGACGCGGAACTCGTCGTCAAGGCCGGGGATCGCGAACTCGGCGGTGTCGATGATGTTGATGTCGGTGTCGCCGGTCACGCCGCGGTTGAGGAAGGCGCGGACGCGCTCGTCGAGCTTGCGGTTCTCGTCCTCGCCCATGAACAGGAAGACCGGGACGCCGGGCTCCACGAGCTCGAGGGTGCCGTGGAAGAAGTCGGCCGAGGTGATGTAGCGGGTGCGCTTCCACTGCATCTCCTCCAGGATGCACATCGAGAACAGGATGGTCTCGCCCCACAGGGCGCCGGAGCCGATGAACATGGTGTAGGGGGCCAGGGCGTACTTCTTGGCGAGCTCCTCGGCGCGCGGCTCGAAGCTCTTGCGGATGTCGACCAGGTGGGTCCAAACGTCCTTGGTCTGCTCGATGAACTTATCGAACTGCGGGAAGCAGCCACGGCGGTTGAGCAGGCGCAGGCCGAAGCAGTCGGCGAGGTAGTAGCCCATCTCGCAGCCGCCGTTACCATGATCGGAAGCCATCTTGACGCAATTCTCGGCGCCCACAGCCTGGCCAATGGGGCCCTCGGGCTTGGTCATGGCGTAGACGCGAATGCCCTTTTCCTTCATCTTCTTGACGGCCTCGAGGACCTCGGGGGTGGTGCCGGACTCGGAGGCGGTGAGCACGACGGACTTCTCGGTCATGCGCTTGTGGCCCATGACGTTCCACTCGGCGGCGTGGATCAGGTAGACCTCGAGGTCGCGGTCGCCGAACTTGTTCATGAGGTACTCGAGCTGCATGAGCTCGTCCCAGGTGCCGCCGACGCCCATCAGGAACACGGCGTCGTAGCCCTCGTCGGCGACCTTGTCGGCGAGCGCGGTCATCTTCTTGCCGGTCTCGTAGAGCGCCTTGCCGTCCTCGAGATAGCCCTCCTGGTCGAAATGCATGATCTCGATCTTCTCGGTTTCCTTCATTTGTCTCTCCTTTCTGGGGTTGTTTCCACATCCCCCATGCCAACGGGCATCAAAACCCGCTTACATTCCGTAACACTCGGCCGCTTTGGCCTTAAGCGCATTGACTGACTCTTCGTAGCCCTCCGCCTTGACCTCCATTTGCTTGGAGACAGCATCGAGATACGGGTGAACGTCCCATGACTTCAGACGCTCGGCGATTATTGCCGCAATCGTCTGGAAGAACACGAGATTGGGAATTGCACTGAGCAGCGGAGCCACCTGAGGCACCACAACCTCGTGAGCCCTACCCTTGGGATGGGCCGTGAGCAGCACCGTTTTTGCCGTAACGTTCGATAGCGCATCGGCGATATTCGCAAGACGCTCCGACCCCTGCGGATCGTCGACAATAAACACCAGGTAGCCCGGAACAATCTGCATCTCGGGACCGTGGACGAACTCCTCGCCTTCGTGATGCATGGCAGGAATCTTGATGGTCTCGCTCAGTTTGAGCGCCGCCTCCTCGGCAACACCGTAGTTGGGGCCGTTGCCGACGACCATAGCGGGCGTGTGCTCAGAAAGCTCGAGCATGTGGTCTTGGACATATGCCTCGGCGGTCTTGCACATCACGGCATTAGCCTGGATAGCCTCGCGCAGGCCATCAAGACGCTGAGCAACGCCCTTGGCGTCAATCGTTCCGCGCGCCTGACCGCCGTAAATACCAAAGAGCACCAGGTACTCAACGAGAACCTCGACGCCCAGAGTCACAAAGTCCACCGACTCGACACCCACACCGTAGTCAAGAACGATGTCGGCGTGTTCCTTGATGGGTGCCTCGACGTTTGCCGTGAGCGCAACTGCAGCCATATCGTGTGCGCGCATGTAATCAAGAGCCGCGATCGTATTGGTCGAATAGCCACTCTGCGAAACGGCAATGTTGAGCGCATGCTGTGGATAGGTGTGTTCAAAATCGACGAAGGCCTCGGGCGTCACAACGGACACCTGCATCTGCAGCGTATCTTGCAGGAAATCGCGGGTGCAATCCGCAGCATGGCGCGACGAACCCGAAGCAACGATGCGCAGTGCGTCAAAAGAACCGGACTGGAAAATATCAACGAGCTGCGCTACCAGCTCAGACGAACGCTCGAGGTTCTCCCCCATACGCACATGGGCAAGCTGAACGTAATCGAGCATCTTCATCGTCTCACCTCGTTACAAATCATTAGTATTTGATACCAATCACAGTTACAGGTTACGGCTTTTTGATACCTCTTTGTCGATTAATTTATCCCCTTCGGCGAACGGTCGATTTTGAGCCATGTAAGGTTGTATATACAGTCGGTCAAATTGCCCAAACAGACCGGCTGTTACCGCGCGCGATGCAAAGCCCCAGCTAGTACGTATAGGTGTAGCCGCCCGTATCGCCACGATTGAAGGACTTTACATACTCGATAGCCTGACCGCTCGCGTCATAGCTCACGCATTCCAAAAGCAAAACAAGATCGCCCTGTTCCAGTCCAAGGAGGCCGGCATCTCGTGCGCCCAGTGCCTCGATATCGAGCTTTTCCTGTGCCATGACTGGCTTTCGGCCCAGCATCTCATAGGTCTCGTACAAACTGAAGACCGACACGTCAATATCTTCGATGGTTGGGAACAGCAGGCAGGGAATCAGCGCCGTCTCAATCGATACGGGGCTACCGTTTATGCAGTTCAGGCGTCGAACGGAATAGAGCAGGTCGTCCTCGGCGATGCCAAACAGGTCGGCGTAATATGGCCCCGCATAACGCTTGGAACGCGCGAGAATACGGACGGACGGCTCGCCGCCCGAAGCACGGACCGATTCACGGAAACCGACCGTGCGTTCAAAAAAAGCAGGTACTTTCTGCGCCACAAAGGCACCTTTTCCCCGAACACGGCGAATCTGCCCGCGTCGAACCAGCTCATCGACAGCGCTTCGGATGGTCAAGCGTGTCGTACCAAATTCCTCGGCGAGGTCTTTTTCGGACGGAATCATGGAACCCGTGGGATATGCACCGCGCTCGATACGTTCCTCGATGCAGCGTCGAATGCGCATATAAACCGGGGTGGCATCTACTGTTTCAGCCATTGTTCACCTGCCACGCTCCTCATGCCGTTCTCTTCGCCGTTATCGGCAAAGCGGAACTTTGTGGGCAAAATCACCGATTTGCAATGCTCCACAAAACGCATGTCCTTATCAAATTCGATCGAGCTCTCATAGAACACCGGCGTTCCCTCTTCTTGCTGGAGCAGCTCGGCCTCTTCGACGTTCAAACGCGAGATGGAGATATGCTCACGTCCATGCTCAACGCGCACGCCACCTTCTTTGAGCAAGACATCGTAAAGGCTCTCACACTCAAAATCGCGCTCGGGAAGCGATGGGCACAGGGACAGGTTAACGTGAGCGGTCTCGATTGACGCCGGCTCGCCCTCAATAAGTCGAACGCGCTGCATGCGGAGCAAGGGAGCGCCTACAGCCACCCCAAGCTTGTCGGCAAGCGCCTCATCCGCCTCGATGGTCCCGGTGGAAACCAGACGAGAAGAGGGGTGCAGGCCGGCAGTCCGCACAGCATCAATGCACCTGCCAGTAGAGCTGCTATCCATCTTTTTGCTTTCATCTTCTTACCTCCTGTCCTGTTGTTCACAAAACGTATTTTGCTGTCGATTGCATCAGCGGGTCACGATGGGTTTCCCCTCCTTTTCCGGCAAAGGGTAGCACCGGCGGTGTTGCCGTTCCTACGGAAAGGATGGCGGACACTTCCCATCGGCGACATCCTGCCGGCAAATCTTCTGAAAGTGTTCCATCGCATTTTCTCCTTTCGACCCTCTCCAAAATCGGGCATAGAAAAAGACACAGTTCTGTTACAAACATTCTACCACAAATGTGGCTTTCTGTCATCTAAAACCGTGTCTTTTCATCGTTTTATCTAAAGAAAAAGAATTTGCCTGTGCTATTTCACTAGTCGGTTGTAAGCCGTTCCAGCTCTGCCCGAACCAGCTCCAAGTTGCGGTCACCAATCAGGGTGTAGTGCAGAATCACACCGTCGCCGCCGTCCACCAGCAAGCTGCCCTTGCTCAAATCCA
>URTZ01000092.1 GCA_900550825.1 uncultured Collinsella sp.
AACCCTGGACCTTGGGATTAAGAGTCCCCTGCTCTACCAACTGAGCTAACGACCCAAAGCTAAAGTCCGTTGTGGCGGACTTTAGAGGAGATATCGTGTGGTGGGCCGTCAGGGGGTCGAACCCTGGACCTTGGGATTAAGAGTCCCCTGCTCTACCAACTGAGCTAACGACCCGATATCAACACGAAGCAAGAACTGGGGTGGGTAAAGGGACTCGAACCCTCGACCTACGGGACCACAACCCGTCGCTCTAGCCAACTGAGCTACACCCACCGTGTCCTGTGCGCTTCGCGCTCGACTATTATTGCAAGGAACGCCACGCGATGCAAGCCCCAATTTTCAAGAATTTTGAAAAGAGTTTTTCGAGACCATTTCGAGCAAATCCCACCAGTTCCATAGGAGTAAACTTGCCCCACTGCAAATGCTCGAAAGGACCGGCATGAAAGAACTCTCCAACCGCACGGCAACGTTTACCGATTCCGTCATCCGCCGCATGACGCGCATCTCCAACAAGTATGGCGCCGTCAACCTGTCGCAGGGCTTCCCCGACTTCGATCCCCCGGCGCAGCTGCTCAACAGCCTGAGCACCATCGCCGCCGATCCCAAGCCGCTCTATCACCAGTACTCCATCACCTGGGGCTCCCAGGCCATGCGCGAGGCACTCGCGGCCAAGCAGGAGCACTTTATGGGCATGCCGATCAACCCCAATGAGAACATCGTGATCACCTGCGGCTCCACCGAGGCAATGATGGCCGCCATGATGACGGTCACAAACCCCGGCGACAAGGTCGTCATCTTCTCGCCGTTCTACGAGAACTACGGCGCCGACACGATCCTTTCGGGTGCCGAGCCCATCTACGTGCCGCTCAACCCGCCCACATTCGACTTTGACCGCGAGACACTCGAGGCGGCCTTCCGCGACAACGACCCCAAGGCCATCGTCCTATGCAACCCTTCCAACCCCTGCGGCAAGGTCTTTACACGCGATGAGCTCGCCTTTATCGCCGACCTCTGCAAAAAGTACGACACCTACTGCATCACCGACGAGGTCTACGAGCACATCGTCTACGCGCCCCACGAGCACGTCTATATGGCCACGCTGCCCGGCATGTTTGAGCGCACCATCAGCTGCAGCTCGCTGTCCAAGACCTACTCCATCACCGGCTGGCGTCTGGGCTACACTATCGCCCCTGCCGAAATCACCGAGCGCATCAAAAAGGTCCACGACTTCCTCACCGTGGGCGCCGCCGCCCCCCTGCAGGAAGCCGTCGTCACCGCCCTCAAATTCGACGACAGCTATTACGATGAGGTCCTCGACCTCTACACCGCCAAGCGCGACCTGTTCTGCCAGGGACTCGACAGCATCGGTCTTGAGCATAACGTGCCGCAGGGCGCCTACTACGTCATGATGGACATCTCTGAGTTTGGCTATGACAGCGACCTCGAATTCTGCGAGGACCTCGCGTCTAAGGTGGGCGTGGGCGCCGTGCCCGGCTCGAGCTTCTTCCGCGAGCCCGTCAACCACCTGATTCGTTTCCACTTTGCCAAGCGAGACGAGACGCTTAACGCGGCACTGGAGAACCTCAAGTCCCTGCGTGATAAAATCAAACCGCGCGGGTAAGGACGGCCCGGCAACTAAAGTAACTAAAGAAGCCCCGCACCGCCTGCCGCGTTGCGAGGCTTCTTTTTATGGCGCTTTCTTAAATGGTTTAGAGCTCTATACTTTAGTCATGGAGCAACTCGTCCCAGTGAGAGGAATATTATGGAAGAGCAGCAACTTATCGGAGCGCTCGAGGCCGGCGGCACCAAGATGGTCTGCGCCACGGGCTATGCAGACGGCACGGTCCTGGAGCGTGAGCAGATCGTGACCACGACTCCGCAGGAGACCGTTGAGGCCGTCAACGCATGGTTTGCCGACAAGGGCATCGCCGCGCTGGGCATCGGCGCATTTGGCCCCACCGCAGTCAACCCCGCTTCACCCCAATACGGCAAGATCCTGGAGACGCCCAAAACGGCATGGCGCTACTTTGACCTGCTGGGCACTATCCAAAACGAGCTCAATATCCCCTGCGGCTACGATACCGACGTCAACGTCGCCTGCCTGGGCGAGGTCACGTTTGGTTGCGCCAAGGGCCTCACCGACGTGGTCTACCTGACCATCGGTACCGGCGTGGGCGCCGGCGTGCTCTCGGGCGGTAAGCTCGTGCACGGCATGATGCATCCCGAGGCCGGCCACATCCTGGTCACGCGTGACCCGCGCGACACCATCGGCGAGCATAGCGCCTGTCCCTTCCACGACAACTGCCTCGAGGGCCTCATCGCCGGCCCCGGCGTTAAAAAGCGCTGGGATGGCAAGAGCGCCGGAGACATGGCCGATGACCCGGAGGCCATGGACCTGCTCGCCGGCTATCTGGCACAGGCGCTCATGACCTACACGCTGTGCTACGCGCCGCAAAAGATCATCATCGGCGGCGGCGTGGCCGACCACACCCCCATCGTGCCGCTCGCGCGCAAAAAGTGCGCCGAGATGCTCAACGGCTATATCGTCACGCCCGAGGTCAACGACATCGATACCTACATTGTCAACAACAGCCTCGAGGGAAAGCAGGGCATCATGGGCTGCCTGGCCCTGGGCGCACAGGCGCTTCAGTAGCAGACGCACCCACAGGGCGTGGCGCGCTCGGCAAATCTAACCTACGGAACGACGCCACCACGCCTCATATAAGCCCTCAAATAAAAAAGGCCGCCTAGGACCAAACAATACGTCCTAGGCGGCCTTTTTGGCGTGCATCAGCGACCGTAAGAGATATCGGAGCACAACGCCCGTTGCCGCTCCACAGCAGTCGATCATCACATCGGTGATCATGCCGGCGCGTCCCGGCACAAAGAGCTGAATCGTCTCGTCGATCGAGGGAATCAGCAGCAGGAACACCGCCGTGGGCAGCAGCACGTCAAAGGTGCGCCGGCCCTCAAGATCAAAGGCGTGCGTTGCCAGGATGCCGAGCACCATATACTCGGTAAAATGCGCGCACTTGCGAACAACAAAGTTGGTCACCCATTCATATGGAAGTCCCACGCCGTGCAGGAAACCGCGGATAGCTTCCATGACCGTTAGGCTCAGCGAGCCCGACCCCGAGCCGGGAACCAGCGAATTGCCCCAGATCAAGAGCGCCATCAGGCAGGTCACGACCGCCCATTTTCGATTGATCTTAACCATGCAGAAGTTATGCCTCCGCGCGGAGCGGCGCGAAGCTGGCGGTACCGCCCTCGATAACGCTCAGATAGGCACGGCCCGTACGCTTGGCGGTAGAGGACTGCAGGCGCTCGATCTCTTCCTCGAGGATCTGATTGACGCGCTCGTGACGACGATTTTCCATAATGCCGGCGGCAATAGCCTCGGCTCGCTCGATGCTCTCGCGCGAGATACGGGCAGTATCCTCGGGGAACACAGCGCTGTGACGGCCGACATACGCGGGGGCGGCAGGCTGAGGGGCAGTGACGGGAGCGGGGGCTGCAGCAGGAGCGGGCTCGTCGATCTCGTCCAGAATCGCGGTGGCGGCGGCCCACATGTCCTCGTGGCCCGAGTAATCGGCCATGGGGACATCAACCTCGAGCGAGGCGTCCGGAAGGTCGCCGGTGTCAATGCGATCTTGGGCATCAATCGATGCGGTGATGGCTGCAGGCTCATCGAGGTCATCGAGATCGATGTCCGCGGCACCGGAGATGATAGGCATGCTGGCGAGGTTTGCGTTGTACGGCGCAGCCTCAGCCGCCTGCTGCTGGGCAGGAGCGCCCCAAAGCGAGCTTTCGGCGGCACGGCGGGCGGCAACGGCCTCCTCGTCCGCGGTCATGGCTTCATCAACGTACGAATTATCGGCAGAAGCGTTCGCGTCCGCCGAGGTAGCGCTGTAGGCGTTATTGGCTGCCGCGTTGGCAACGAGTGCCACGAAAGCCGCTGTGCTGCCCGCAGGGGCGGCCTTGGAGCCCGACACGGCACGCGCCGCGGCGGCGATGTCGTCGCGATTGAAGGAGCCGGTCTGCCCGCCGTTGGTGAGCTCGTCGATGGCGACTTGATAGACGTCGCGCGAGCGTGCAGGGTCGCAGCTAACCGGCGAATCGTCGTCGAGCATACTGTCGATCATGGACCAAGCCTCGGCCTCGTCCATAGCACCTGCGGCTCGAGCGATGGTAGGGACACCATCATCGACATGACGGCGCTGGAACGCACCAGTCAGGCCGGAAAGGAATGCCGAGGTAGACTGCTCCGACTGAGCCTGAGAAGCAGAAGTCGCAGCGTAAGGAGTCGCATCCTGCTGCTGAGCTGGAATCGAGGCGGTCTTGAACTCGCTTTGATGCTGATTGAGATTGGCGGCACCGCCCATGGCATCGGGCTGGAACAGACGCTCTTCACGCTGCGCACGATACTCGGAGATACCCAGCGAGGCGGCATAGATGCCCACGCCCGCCACCGCGCCCACGGCGAAGGGAACCGCACCCGCCACGACCGTCTCGTTCACCGACGAAAACGGCAGCGTCGCGGCATACATAACCACGGGAGCGGCAAGGCCGATCCCGCACGAAAGTCCAGCAAGGACTGCTCGTTGTGTTGCATCAGAAGAAGCCATGAGCTCTCCCCATCTTCCAGCACCCAAATCGCATCATTCAGTTGGCTGCGCGAGAGAAGATGAAGCGGGGCTATGCCCCAAAGCAACGGTATATGGTTCGTTTCATCTGCGTTTTCCGTCGCGAAGCTTAAAAGCTATTATGCGAAACCGCCCTGTCGATTGCAAGCGACGATGTCGGATTGAAACGGGAAACCTGCTGCTCGTCGGTCTTACGGTCAAAAATAAGCGCGGAGCGGCGCTATGGAAAAGGGCCGAGGCTCAAAGCCCCGACCCTTTATCGCATTGATAACTATCGCTGCGCGTGGATGACAACCTAGAACGTCTGCTCGTAGTCGCTGTGTTTTTTGGCCGAACGCACCAGGAACTCCTGGTTGGTGTTGGTGCCCTTAAGACCCTTGATAAACGATGCGGCTGCGCGCTCGGTGTTGTTCATGCCGGCAAGAATGCGACGCAGACCAAAGACAAACGGGCGCATCTGCTCGTCGACCAGCAGATCCTCGTTGCGCGTACCGGAGGCAACGGGGTCAATGGCCGGGAAGATACGACGGTCGGCAAGATCGCGGTCGAGCTTAAGCTCCATGTTGCCGGTGCCCTTGAACTCCTCAAAGATGACTTCGTCCATCTTGGAACCGGTGTCGATGAGGGCAGAGGCCAGGATGGTGAGCGAGCCACCGTTCTCGATATTGCGGGCTGCACCCAGAAAACGCTTGGGCGGATACAGTGCCGCCGAATCAACGCCGCCCGAAAGGATGCGGCCTGAGGCGGGCGCCGCCAAGTTGTAGGCGCGGGCAAGACGCGTGATGGAGTCGAGCACCACCACGACATCGCCGCCCAGCTCCACGATGCGCTTGGCGCGCTCGATGACGAGCTCGGCCACGCGGGTGTGGTTGTCGGCGGGCATATCGAAGGTCGAGGCCACGACCTCGCCCTTAATGGAGCGCTGCATATCGGTCACCTCTTCGGGGCGCTCGTCGACGAGCAGGCAGATGAGGTGCACCTCGGGGTTGTTAATCGAGATAGACTGGCAGATCTTCTTGAGGATCGTGGTCTTGCCGGCCTTGGGCGGGGACACGATCAGGCCACGCTGACCCTTGCCGATCGGCGACACGATGTCGATGGCGCGACCGGTAATGGAGTCCTTGCCGTGCTCCATGCGCAGCGGCTCGTTGGGATAGACCGGAGTGAGGTCACCAAACTTGGGGCGGTTGCGAATCTGCTCGGGGTCTAGACCGTTGACGGTCGTGATTTTGGCGAGGCCGGCGCGCTTGTCGCCGCCGCGCGAAGGACGCAGTGAGCCCTCGATGACGTCGCCCGTGCGCAGGCGCGCGGAGCGGATGAGGTAGGCGGGCACGAAGGCGTCGTCGTTGGACTTCATGTAGCCATGGGCGTGGATGATGCCGGAGCTGTCCGGGCGAATCTGCAGAATGCCCTTGATGTCGCGGAAGCCCTCTGCCTTCGCGGCGGTGACGTAGATCTCCTCGACGAGCTCGGCTTTCTTCTTGCCGGTCGTCTCGATCTCGAACTCCTTGGCCTTCTCGCGCAGCTCGGCGACCTTCATGGCAGCGAGCTCCTCACGCGAAAGCGTGGGCTCGGTGGGGGCGGCGTTACGCTCCTTGTTGCGCTGTTTGCGATCGCGCTGGCGATTGCGACGGTCGTTGTTGCGCTCGTTGCGTTCCTCGTTGCGCTTGTGCTGGCGACGGTTGGAACGAGTGCCGTCTTCGGCCTCGGCGGGCGCGGCAACATCGGTTGTGGCGGCGTCGGCATTGACCGCAGCGGCTTCATTGGCCTCGGCGCCAGAATCGACCTGCGCTTCGACATCAGCCTGATGCTCGGACGCCTTGGCCTTAGCGGACTTCTTACGACCGCGCTTGGGCTTCTCGGACGCAGGCTGTTCGACGTCTTGGGGCTCGGCGGCATCAGTCGATGCATCGGCGGTCGTCTCGTCGGAATCCTCGGACGTACCCTTCTTGGCAGCCTTAGCCTTGGACGTGCGCTTAACAGCAGTGCGACGGCTGCGACCGGGGCGGACGTCGGCGGGCTCGGCATCGGCGGGAGCGGCCTCGGAAGTCGCAGCATCCTGAACGGGTGCATCGGCAGCGGTTGCAGACTCGGCGGTCGCCGCAGCATCCCGAGCAGCTGCGGCTGCGGCTGCGGCCTTCTCTGCCTCGACGAAGGCCTTGGGCTTGCGACCGCGACGGTGCGGGCGCAAAGCCGGATCGACAACGGGAACTTCGCTGGCCTCGACAGGCGCAGCGGGCTCAGTTGGCGATGCGCCCTCCCCTGCCGCGGAACGGACCGAAGCCTCAGTGAGCTCGGGGGTTACCTGATCGGCAACCTGCTCGGCCTTAACAGCCGTGCGACGGCGTGTGCGCGGTGCCGGCTTCTCGGTCGGCTGGTCGGCGGCAGGGGTCTCGGTGGCGGCAGGGGTCTCGGGCACAGACGGAGCTGCAAGCTCGGTCAGAGCCGCGGCCTCGCGCTCGGCAGCACGACGGCGGGCACGCACCACCTGAGCCTCGCTAATCTGCGCCAACGCACGTGCCTGCGCGACCTCATCGGAAATCGACGCCGAGGAGTCAGCTGCAACGGTGCGCTTGGCGCGCGTCGTGCGCGTGGTACGGCGCTTGGGCTTGGTGACCTCCTCGCCGTCAGCGGCAGGCTTGGCCGTGCGGCGCATGCGCTTGGGCTTTGCCGGAGCAGCCTCCTCACCAGTTGCAGGCACGGCCTTCTCAGCCGCTACAGGCGTAGGCGTCGAAGCAGCCTTAGGCGTCTCAGGAGCCGAGACTTGCGCGGGCGCCGCAACCTGGTCCGACGCAACCGGTGCAGCGGGAGCGGCCTGCGTCGTCGTTATTTCGTTTTCTTGCTGTTGATCAGACACAGTGTTTGCTCAACTTTCTTTTCAAGCCCTGTGATCACATGCTCCCTGCATAAACCTTCAGGGCGGCTAAACAGTCTAGCTCCGTCAAATACCGACGGACATCATTGATCTGTATCGAGATATTTGCGTCATATACGCAGCGTTAGTGTAACACAACCACCGCCACCTGCAACTTAGTCATTGGGGACGTTCTTAAACGACTAGTCAAAAGGGACACTCTTTGGTTTAACACCCACAAATCTGACTGCCTCCGCCAAAACTATGGCGGTTTACTACGATGAATCGCTCAACCGCGACCACTCCGAAACTTGTTGAACTAAAACCGACGCTCCTATAAGTTGTCAATAGGCAGTTTGCGGGAGCGCTCCCTTCA
>URTZ01000093.1 GCA_900550825.1 uncultured Collinsella sp.
GCGCATCACGCGTGCGCTGGAAAACGTTCCCGCCACGCTTGCGATCGAAAAGGACGAGGACGGCTATCCGATAGCGGATGCCGCCCAGGAGGCAGCTTTAGATGACTAATTCCGCCGACCTCGCCTCGTGCGAGTCTGCAGATATTCAGCGATGCATCCTCGAGCTCATCGAGGGTGCGTCCTCCATTGCGATTTCGGGGCATACGTCTCCCGATGGCGATGCCTTGGGTTCCGTGTTGGGTCTGGGCCTTTCGCTTATGAAGTTTTTCCCCAACAAGGACATTGAGCTGCTGCTGGCAGACGATGACCCGGTTCCGCGCATCTACCGCTTTATGGAAGGCTCCGATCGCCTGGTGCCGGCATCTGCGTATACCGGCAACCCGGACCTGTTCATTTCGGTGGACGTGCCGGTTGTCGAGCGCCTGAACAACTCCGCCGAGGTGCTCCGCCGCTCGTCGCACGTGGTGTGCTTCGACCACCATCCGGCGCGCGAGGAGTTTGCCGAGCTGAGTCTGAGGTGCATCGATGCCGCGGCCTGCGCCATGATCATCGACCGCTTCTTGGACAATTGCGGCATTGTCGCGCGCGATAACATCGCGACCTGTCTGCTGTGCGGCTTGGTTACCGATACCGGTCGTTTTCAGTACCAAAACGCCGATGCTGCCGCGTTCCATGCTGCCTCGCGACTGGTCGCACACGGTGCCGATCCGGCACGCGTTGCGCTCGAGGTCTACCAGAGCATGCGCGTCGAGTTTTTGCACCTCAAGTCCATCGTCATGGGCCGCATCAAGACGGTGGCCCACGGGCGCGTCGCGTATAGCTACGCGTACCAGAGTGACCTTGAGGCGTGCGGTGTCACCTCGGATGAGTGCGACGGTCTGGTTGACGTGGTGCGCTCGGTGATGGGCGTCGAGGTCTGCCTGTTCCTGAAGGGCATTGAGGGCGATACCAAGGTGCGCGGCAACCTGCGCTCCAAGGGTGACCTCAACGTGTCCGAGATCGCTGCTGCCTTTGGCGGAGGCGGACATCCTGCTGCCGCCGGTTTCTCCAACAACGGAACGATTCTCGAGACGCTCACCGTGGCACTTCCCATGCTGGCCGAACTGGTAGGGGAGGATCCCGCTTCGGTGACCGTCGAGCTTTAACTTTTTGGATGGTACATGGCTCGTCGTACGCCTTCTCAACTGAATATGCTGCTCGCCGTCGATAAGCCGGTGGGCTGCACGTCCCACGATGTGGTTTCGCAATGCCGGCGCGCCCTCCATGAGCGACGCGTCGGCCATGCCGGCACGCTCGACCCCATGGCATCGGGTGTCATGGTGGTGGGTGTGGGCCAGGCCACCCGTCTGCTGGGCATGCTTACGCTCGATACCAAAAGCTATGTCGCCGACATCTCGTTTGGCGCCGAGACCAATACCGATGATGCGGAGGGCGAGGCGGTCCGCACGGTGGCTGTTGCCGACGAGCTCCGCGATCCTGCCTATGCCCGTGAGCGCCTGGCCGCTATGCTGGGTCCGCAGATGCAGGTGCCGCCGGCGTTTTCGGCTATCTCGGTCAATGGCGTTCGCGCCTACAAGTCTGCTCGCGAGGGCAATGCGGTGGACCTACCTCCGCGCCCCGTCGAGGTCTATGCCGCCGACCTGATCGCCGTGGGCGGCGAAGGTGATACGTGTGTGTGGACCGTGGCGTTCTCGGTGAGCAAGGGCACCTATATCCGTGCGCTCGCTCGCGACTTGGGCCGCGCCTGCGAGAGCGCCGCGCACATTTCCGCGCTGCGCCGCACGGCCTCCGGTGTTGTTTCCATTGGCGCCTGTCATGCGGTCGAGGAGCTTTCTCCCGAGTCCGCGCCCGGCTTTGCCCTGGATCCCATTGCGGCCCTGGGCGCCACGCGTGTTGACTTGCCGGGCAATCTTGCCGAAGACCTGCTCTGCGGCCGACGCATTCCCGTTGAGCGTGCGCTTGCCGATTTCGATGCTTCGAAAGCGCCGTTTGCGCTGGTGCTCGATGGGGGACTCAAGGCGCTCGCCCGCATCGAAAGTGGCCGTTTTGTCATGGAGCACGTGTTTCCGCAGGCAATCGGCGGTGTTCGATGATGTTGTCCGCTCGCGAGCTCGCGCGTATCTTTTTTGAAGGCGAGTCGGACGAGGCTCGCATCGACACTGCCGATGCGTTTGATGAGTGCGAGCACTTGGGTGCTGCCTCGATCGCCATTGGCGTGTTCGATGGCGTTCACCGTGGACACCGGGAACTCATCGAAGCGCTTGTCCGTGATGCCCGTGCCCATGGCTGCAAGGCGGTCGTGGTCACTTTCGATCCCGATCCGGACGTTGTGGTGAGTCCTTCGCCCGCTCAAAAATTGATGACGACGGCCGACCGTCTACATGCCTTGGCTCAGACCGGGGTCGATGCAGTGGTGGCCGTTCCCTTTACGCCTGAGGTTGCGGCACTCGACCATGTCGGTTTTCTCACACTGTTGTCACGCGTGGTCGACATTCGTTCGATTCGCGTTGGCAGCGATTTTAGGCTGGGTCGTGGCGGTGCTTCTGGTGTTGCCGAGATGCGCGTCTGGGGTTCCGAGCACGGCGTTGACGTGTATGGTCATGATCTGCTTTGCGAGGGCGGTGAGGCCATTTGCGCCACCCGCATCCGTCATGAGCTGGGACAGGGCCATGTGGAGCTGGCTGCTGAGTTGCTCGGCCGCCCGTATATGCTGCGCGGCGGTGTTATTCGCGGCCGTCACGAGGGCTCTGGCATGGGCTTTCCCACGGCAAACCTGCAGGTTCCCGACGGCATTCAGGTGCCTGCCGATGGCGTGTATGAGGGCCTGGTGCTCGTCGATGACACCGTATGGCCTGCTGCCGTTAACGTCGGCCTGCCGCCGACGTATGCCGACGATGCCGCTTCATCGCATCTCGAGGCTAACTTAATTGGTTATACGGGCGACCTGTACGGCGCTTCCGTTTCGCTGGCGTTTACGCGCTGGCTGCGTCCCTCGCGTGTGTTCGAATCGCTGGATGAGTTGATCTCGACCGTCGAGGGTAATATCGAGGATATTCGTCACAACTTGGGCGAGCAGGGGGTGAGTATCCGTGATTAGCGATGAGGAAAAAGACCAGGTACGCGCTGCGTCCGACTTAGTTGCCATCGTGCAGGAAACGGTTGAGCTCAAGCCCCGCGGCCATGAGTTTTGGGGTTGCTGCCCCTTCCATGGCGAAAAGACGCCTTCTTTCCACATTATCCCCGCTACGCAGGTCTGGCACTGCTTTGGCTGCGGCGAAGGCGGCGACGTCTTCACCTATATCATGAAGCGCGAAAACCTGAGCTTTCCCGAGTCAATCCGCTATTTGGCCGATCGTGCGGGTATTGAGCTGCATGACACCGGAGATCGTCGCGAGCGCGGTACCAAGCGTGCCCGCATCTACGATCTGTGTGCCGAGACCGCCCAGTTCTACCACACCATGCTTATGCGCGGTAAGGACGGCCGTCCACGCGAGTACTTTGCCAGCCGTGGTATGGGTGGCGACGTCTGCCGCCGCTACTGCCTGGGCTTTGCACCGGGCCGCAACGCGCTGGTGTCGCACCTGTCCCAGGCGGGTTTTACCCCGCAGGAGATGATCGACGCCAACGTTGCCGTGAGCCGCGGGCGCGGGCAGCTTGCCGACCGCTTCTACGACCGCGTGATGTTTCCCATCTTTGACGAGCAGGGTCACAACATTGCCTTTGGCGGGCGCATCATGGGTGACGGCCAACCCAAGTACCTCAACACCGCCGAGACGAGCGTGTTCCATAAAAAGCGAAACCTCTATGGCTTTAACTGGGCCAAGGAGTTTATCGTCGCGCAGGATACGGCCATCGTGGTGGAGGGCTATACCGATTGCATCGCCTGCTGGGAGGCGGGGATCAAAAACGTTGTCGCCACGCTGGGCACCGCGCTCACGGAGCATCACGTCAAGACGCTCACCCGCTTTGCCAAGCGTATCGTGTATATGTTCGATGGCGATGCCGCGGGCCAGAAGGCCGCCCGTCGCGCGATTCAATTTATCGAGCAGGATTCGATGGACCTGCGCTGCGTGGTGCTGCCCGACGGCAACGACCCCATGGAGTTCATCACAGCGTATGGTGGACAGGAGCTTCAGGCGCGCATCGACGCTGCCGAGCCGCTCATGGACTTTGTCTACCGTTCGCTGCAGGAGTCGAGTGACATCACCACGCCGGGCGGTCGTGCCAAGGCGCTGGAAGATGCGCTGACGCTTATCTATCCGCTGCGCGATAGCTATATGATCGACACGTACTTTATCCAGATTGCCGACCTGTTGGGTTTGGATCTGGAGACAGTGCGTGCGAGCTCGGGCCGTGTGTTTCGCGATGTCGCCAAGCGCGAGGATGCGGAACGACGTCGTGAGCAGAACTATGAACGCCAGCGGGCGCAGGCCGAGCGGTCCGGCGGGACGGGCAGTCGGACGTCCGGTTCTCGCGATGCCGGTCGCGGCGCTTGGGCATCGGGCGCGACGCCGCCGGTGTCCGCGCCGGTCGAAGAAGAGCCGTACGACTACGTCCCGCTCGATGCCTACGGTGCCGCGCCCGCGGAGGTCGTCGACGACCTTCCGCCGATTGACGTACCTGATGGTATGGGCGCTGTGCCTGTGCCTGATGGTTCGAACGCACCGGCTGCGGCGGCGCCGATGGTTCTTACCGATCTAGAGCGCAAGTCCTTGGCAGGGGAGCGCGAGCTGTTGACGATGCTCACGAGCTACCCCGACCTGTTCCGCACGTATGCCGACCGTATCTGCTCCATCGAGTGGGTGGATCCGCGCCACGAGTCCATCGCATGGGCCGTTCTGGCAACGCCGCCGGGAACCGATCCTGCAGCTTGCATGGATGCGGCGCGCTCGGTGTGTCCCGATGCGGCAACGCTTGTGAGTGCCGGGCGCATCTCGGCGACGAGCAAGCACCCCACCGAGACGAACATCGTGTTTATGCTCGATACGCTCGAGCTCTACACCATCAAGCGCCGCATGCGTGCCGCACAGGCCAAGCTGCGCCAGGACCGTTCGCTCGATGATGAGGCGCGTCGCGCGCTGACCGTGCAAGCCGCGCAGGACTCGCAGCGTCAGCGCGAACTGCAAAAGTCGATCGGCGGCGTGGCGGACCCGTTCCGTTTGATCGGTCTGGAGGCCGCAGGCACAGAACAGGCCTAGATGTTGTGGTCAACCAGCGTATTCTCGCCTATATCCAGTCCTCTTTTTGGGTATAGACGTCAATGTGTGTGCTAAAGTATTGAGTCCTGTGGACTATGAAGGGAGAATCTGTGCCAAAAAAGACTGAGAGCACGGGTACTGGGCTGGAATCCTACGTTGCAAAGCTCATGGGCAACGGCTCAAACAGGACTTCGGTAACCGAGGACGAGATTCAGGTCGCCCTGAAGGATATCGATGTGTCTGATGAGCAGCTCACTGCGGTGTATTCCGCGCTGCGCAACAGCGGCATCCAGATTATCTCCGCGAGCGGAAACGACGACGCCCCCATGGACGTCGACGATGACGATAACGATACCGATACTGACGATTTCGATGACGACGACGAGCACGATTCCGGCTCGCTCGACGATCACGAGCTCAAGATGGCCCGTCAGGCCGACGCCGAGATGGGTTCTTCCAAGAGCAAGAAGAAGCGCACCGTGCGCACGTCCCGTTCACGCTCCCGCGTGCGTGGCATCGATGCCTCCACGGTGATGCTGACCGGCGATCCGGTTCGTATGTACCTCAAGGAGATCGGCAAGGTCGACCTGCTGACCGCTTCCGAAGAGGTCGATCTGGCTATGAAGATCGAGGCCGGTCTTGAGGCCACCGAGAAGCTCGAGGCTGCCGAGGCAGGCGAGCTCGAGCTCACGCGTGCCGAGATGCGTCGTCTTACGCGCATTGAGAACGTGGGCCTCGAAGCCAAGCAGGCACTCATCAGCGCAAATCTGCGTCTGGTCGTCTCCATCGCCAAGCGCTATGTTGGCCGCGGCATGCTGTTCCTGGACCTGATTCAGGAGGGCAATCTCGGTCTGATCCGCGCCGTCGAGAAGTTCGACTACCAGAAGGGCTTTAAGTTCTCCACGTACGCCACGTGGTGGATCCGTCAGGCCATTACGCGCGCTATCGCCGACCAGGCCCGTACCATCCGTATTCCCGTGCACATGGTCGAGACCATCAATAAGCTTGTCCGCGTGCAGCGCCAGCTCCTTCAGGACCTGGGTCGCGACCCGACCCCCGAGGAGATCGGTGCCGAGATGGACATGAGTGCCGACCGCGTCCGCGAGATCCAGAAGATTTCGCAGGAGCCCGTTTCGCTCGAGACCCCCATCGGCGAGGAAGAGGATTCCCAGCTGGGCGACTTTATCGAGGACTCCCAGGCCATCGTTCCGCCCGATGCCGCCAGCTTCTCCATGCTGCAGGAGCAGCTCACCCAGGTGCTCGACTCGCTTGCCGATCGTGAGCGCAAGGTTATCGAGCTGCGCTTTGGCCTTGTCGACGGACATCCCCGTACGCTCGAGGAAGTCGGTCGTGAGTTTGGCGTCACGCGCGAGCGCATCCGCCAGATCGAGTCCAAGACCCTGGCCAAGCTCCGCCACCCGAGCCGCTCGAGCAAGCTCAAGGACTACATCGAGTCTTAACCTCGCAAGTAAGAAGCGCCTTCAAGCACATCTGCTTGGGGGCGCTTTCATGTAGTCGTTGGGGACGTTCTTGAATGACTAGTCGTTTAAGAACGTCCCCAACGACAATGACTAGGTCGGAAAAATTCTTAAAAAAGTTCTTGCCCTAAGCTGATTCGTCCGTATAATAAACTTCGTTGCTTGAGAGCACGCACCTATTCCTCGGTAGCTCAATGGTAGAGCACGCGGCTGTTAACCGCGCTGTTGTAGGTTCGAGTCCTACCCGGGGAGCCAGGTTGTAAAACCCGTCGCTTATGCGGCGGGTTTTTTCATGTCGCGGTCGCCGTTCGCGAACGTTACCATATCAACATTTCGTGTCGAGGATGTAATCCCGCGACCCACCACCTCAACATGGCGCGGTCGTTGTAGAATATTGCAATGATTGCTCCCACGACATGGTGCCGCGAGCACCAGATAAGGAGATTCTTGTGTCTGAGACCATTAACGGCAGCCTGAGCGTCTCGAACGACGTTATTGCCGATATTGCCGGTTATGCCGCGATGACGTGCTATGGCGTCGTCGGTATGGCTGAGCAGCTCCAAGGCGCCGAGAGCGTGCGCCTGCTTGCCGGTCAGCGCCTCCGCAAGGGCGTGCTTGTCTCCGCCGACGAGAACGGCCTTACGGTCGATCTTCACGTCGTGCTCGAGAACGGCGTCAACATGAAGTCCGTCTGCCACAATCTTTCGAGTTCCGTTGCCTTCACTCTGCAGGAGGTCGCCCAGATCGATCCCGCTAGCCTTAAGATCGGCATCCACATCGACGCGCTCAAGAGCCGTCTGAACTAGCATCCGAAAACGGAGATTCAAATACCCATGATTGCAAAGACCATTCGCACCTGTTTTCCGATCGCTGCGGCTGCCGTTTCCGACAAGGCCGAGGAGATCAACAAGCTCAACGTCTTCCCCGTACCCGATGGCGATACCGGCACCAACATGTCGCTCACGCTCGCCTCGGTGACCAAGGAGCTTTCCGCCCTTCCTGCCGATGCCGACATGGAGGCCATCGCAGGCGCCATCACCCACGGCTCCCTTATGGGCGCCCGCGGTAACTCCGGCGTCATCACCTCGCAGATTCTGCGCGGCGTGGCCGAGGGCCTTGTCTCTGCCGATGAG
>URTZ01000094.1 GCA_900550825.1 uncultured Collinsella sp.
ACGGCTGCTGTGCTGAGCTGCGTGGTCCCGGCGCTCGAGCGCCCGTGGAAGGCAGCGCTTTCCCGTACCTGCACGGGGCGCGTGCTCACCGTGGGGCCGGGCCTCAAGACCGGCATACCCGTGCACTACGATGACCCGGCCGAGATCGGTCCCGACCGCATCGCCGACGCCGTGGCTGCCCGCGCCGTCTACGGCTCGCCGTGCATTGTGATCGACCTGGGCACGACGACCAATATCGAGGTCATCGATGCGCATGGCACCTTTGTCGGCGGCGTTATCGCGCCGGGGCTGGCGCTCGGCGCCCGTTCGCTCTCGGCCGCTGCGGCGCGCCTGCCTCAGGTTGAGCCCTCGGCGCCGACGCACGTCATCGGCCGCAACACACGTGAGGCCATGCGCTCGGGCGTGGTTCTGGGCGAGGTGGCCCGCATCGATGGCATGCTCGATATGGTGCTCGCCGAGATGCGCGCGACCAAGGCCGCGGGGGAGGGCAGCGTGCCCATCGTCATTACCGGCGACGATGCCGAGGCGCTTGCGGCGCTGGTCGGCCATAGCCTGACGGTCGACGATGCGCTGACGCTGCGGGGTCTCGCCGAGCTCTACCACATCAACCAAAAGCCCCGCCGCGCGTAGCGATGGGGGCGATGGGAAAAAACGTCTCCACCTTCCACCTGCTACAATGGGTCAAACTATTGCGATTTCGGAGGTGTCTGCCATGTCGGACGATCTTCATCAAACCGCGTCGGGCAAGCGCCGCGACGTTATTAGCTGGGATGAGTTCTTTATGAGCGTGGCCATCGCCGCGCAGCGCCGCAGTAAGGACCCCAACACGCAGGTGGGCGCGTGCATCGCCAACACCAACCACCGCATCCTTTCGGTGGGCTACAACGGTACGCCCTCGGCACTCAACGACGACTTTTTCCCGTGGGGCACGAGCGACGACCCGTTGCAGGATAAGCACAACTACGTGGTGCATGCCGAGGCCAACGCCGTGCTCAACTACCGCGGCTCGCTCAAAGACCTTGAGGGTTCCACGGTCTACGTCACGCTGTTCCCGTGCCACGACTGCGCCAAGATCCTGGCGCAGGTGGGCGTGGGCGAGGTCGTCTACCTGGACAACAAGTATGCCGATACCGACGACGGCCGTATCAGCCGCCGCATTCTCGACTCCTGCGGCATCAGCTACCGCCAGGTCATCGTCGATGTTCAGATTGGTACCGGGGGACAAGCTCAGCAGTAGCGCGTGCCAACGCCAGCTGGCGGCAAAACAGCCAAAAGAGCCCCGTCCCAAATTGACTACTCGTGAAAGTCGCGTCTGCGCGCATGGACGGCTCGTGAGCGGGTACATGGCTGTAGTAACATAGCTTCTGTCTGCGGGCGTGCCCGCGTTATTGTGAGAAAGGAGCCCCTGTGGCTGTTAACGAAGAGCTGCTTAAGAAGGTTCTTGAAGAGATCCGCCCCAACCTGCAGGCCGACGGCGGCGATATGGAGTATGTGGGCGTCGACGACGAGGGCGTCGTCAAGCTGGAGCTGCAGGGCGCCTGCGCCGGCTGCCCCATGAGCTCGCTAACCCTTTCCATGGGTATCGAGCGCATCCTGAAGGAGCATGTGCCCGGCGTTACCCGCGTTGAGCAGGTCAATGCTTCCGGCGAGGCAGAGGACCTGTACGACGAGTATGCGCCGTTCTAAGAAGTGAAAGCTGCGGGCGATATGCTCCGCATAGACGTCACGCCCGAATATGCGGCTGCGAGCGCAAGGCCCGCGGCCGCATTTGTATGTAGGGAGCAGGGGGACCGATATGCTCAACGACCTCTACCATATGCTTGATCCCGTCGCCATCTCGGCGGGGCCCATCACCATCTACTGGTACGGCTTGGCCTATGTGGTCGGCGCTCTGCTCACGGCGGTCGTCATGTACCGCACGCAGCGCCGTTGGGGTTTTGACATTACGGTCGACGACCTGACGAGTGTCGTGGTCGGCGTGGTCTTTGGCCTTATCATTGGCGCCCGCCTGTTCTACGTCATCTTTTACGGCGACGGCTACTACTGGGCGCATCCGCTCGAGATCTTTGCTACCAATGAAGGCGGCATGAGCTTCCATGGCGGCCTGGTGGGCGGCATCATCGGCGGCGTGCTCGTGTGCCGCATGTACAAGCTCGACGCCTGGACCATCGCCGACCTTGCCGTTATCGGTGCTCCGCTGGCCTTATGTCTGGGACGCTGCGCCAACTTTGTCAACGGCGAGCTGTGGGGCAAGCCGACCGATCTGCCCTGGGGCGTGATCTTTGGCGGCACCGCGGGCGATATGCCGCGCCATCCCTCCCAGCTCTACGAGGCATTCCTCGAGGGTATTGTGCTCTTTTGCATTCTGCAGGTGCTCAGCCGCAAAAAGCCGCTACTGCCCCAAGGCACGTTTATGGGCGTCTTTGTGATGGGTTACGGCATCGTTCGCTTTTTGATTGAGTTTGTGCGTGTGCCCGATGCGCAGCTGGGCTATCTGCTGGGCGGCGTCATCACCATGGGTCAGCTGCTGAGCCTGCCGCTCGTAATCGCGGGCCTGGCGCTCATCATCTTTGCTCGTCGCCGCAACCAACCCCAGCGCATCTACCTCGACGCTTAACCACCAAAAAGTGAACAGGCACCTTTGTGGTGGTTCGCTGGGCAACGATGACAGAACCGTAACGTTTCCCCAGATAAAACCTGCCAAAATAAACCTGTCCCTTTTTGGCAGGTTTCTAGAAAGGCTTTCGGACTGTGAAGGATTCCGACCTCTCCACAACGGCTGCGCGCGACGCTGCCCGCATCGTCTGGTTTAAGCGCTACCCCGCCAAGCAGACGCTCATCGCATTTTTGCTCGCGCTGTTGGCGACCACGGCGTTTTCCATCGATCCTGCCCCGGTGTCGAGCAACGCAGTCTTGGCGATTGACCCCAAAGCCTCGGGCATGCTGTACGTGTGCTACGAGGTGCTCCTTTCGTTTGCCGGCCATACCGACGCGGTCATGCTGCTTGCACTTGCCTGCCTGCTCACCTTGCCGTTTCGCTACGTGTTCTTTGGCCGTGGCGACACCTGGCGTCCATCGATCATTCTGCCGTCGCTGTTCTTCGCCATCTGCATGGTGTTCGGCCGCAGCTACGACCTCACCGACTCGGCCGAGATTGTCCTTGGCGACAAAGCTCGCATCATCTGCGCCTGGATTGGCGGCGCGGGCTGGATGCTCCTGGCGATCGTTGCCTTCTACCTTGCCTTTGAGTGTCTAGATTGGCTGAGCTCTCGGCGCATCCCGTTTTCCGAAGCGCACTTTGGCCGCGTATGGCGTGTGACTCACGCCGTGCTCTCGGTCCATCCCTTTGCCGGGCCCTTCCTGGTGCTTATGATCGCCTGGACGCCCACGCTCATCGCTTCGCTGCCCGGCCTTTTTATGGGAGATACGGGCGCGCAGATTCGCCAGTGGTTCAACTATCCCAACGGCACGAGCGACTACCTGCGCCTACTCAACCCCAACGTGCTGCTCAACGGGCATCATCCCGTAGTGCACACGGCCATTATCGGCTCGTGCGTTCAGCTGGGGCTTTCGCTGTTCAACAGCGCTAACGCGGGTCTTGCCATCTACACCTGCGCTCAATTTGTCATCACGGCCGCCTGCATGGCCTATTCCATTTCATCGCTGCGCAAACTGGGCGTGAGCCTGCCGGTTCGCGGTGCGATCCTGCTGTTCTTTGCGTTTATGCCGATGTTCTCTAACTACGCGGCGTTGCTCACCAAGGACGTGCTCTTTGCCGACGCGTTCTTGGTGCTGCTGGTACAGACCGTCAAGCTCGTGGCATGTGGCTTGCCCCGTCGTGATGCCAATGTCGAGCGAGCGGGCGAGAAAGCCCCCGTGCTCTTTGCGCGCCACGACTGGCTGCTGCTCGCTCTGGGCTCCATGGGTTCCACGTTCCTGCGCAACGGCGGCCTGGTGTTTCCCCTGGCGGCATGCGTAATCGCGGCGGCGTTTTGCGTATGGGACGTGCATGTGGCTCGTCGTGCAGCCAAGCAGACTGGTGCTGCGCCTTCAGGCGCCATCCCGCGTTTCCGCTGGGTTGGCGTTCTCGCGGTGCTCGCGCTCTGCCTTGCCTCTAATATGTACTTCACCAAGGTCTTTATGCCGGCGCACGATATCACGCCTGGTTCCAAGCGCGAAATCCTCTCGATTCCGTTCCAGCAGACGGCTCGTTTCGTCCAAAAGCACGACGGCCTCAACTCGGGCGTCAACCCCACGGTTAAGGAGGACGGCACCATCGTGGAGGCTCCTTGCGACGGTTCGGTGACCGACGAAGAGCGCGCCGTGATCGACCGTGTGCTCAAGTACGAGAACCTGGGCCGCCGCTACAACCCCGACAAGTCCGATGCCGTCAAGAACTGCTTTAACGAGTACGCCTCGCAGGAGGACATCGATGCCTATTTTGAGGTATGGGCCCAGATGTTTAAGAAGGATCCCGAGTGCTATATTTCGGCGCTTATCAATAACTACTACGGGTACTTCTATCCGAGCGCTCGCGATGCGTGGGTCTACAGCACTGCGCGCAGTGCCGAGATTATGGCGAAGCCCGATAACCTCAAGTACTTCGACTTCCATCCGGTTGACAGCAACGTGGTGCGCTGGTGTGACCATCTGATCAACCTATACCGTGTGGCGGTGCAGCGTGTTCCCTTTATCTCGCTCACCATGAGCTCGGCCACCTATGTGTGGATCATGATCGCCGTGGTGGTCTACCTGCTGCGTCGTCATTCATGGCGTGCGCTGGCGATCTGGGTGCCGCTGTTGGGCGTGCTCGCCGTGTGCCTGATTGGCCCGTGCAACGGCTCGACTTACATGCGATACCTGTATCCGGTCATCGCCTGCATGCCCTTCGCCATCGGCGCCACCGTCACCCGCAGCGACTTCCTCTGGTCCTAATTTGGTGCATTGGGGTCAGGTTTCTTTGCACCAAAGGGGTCATCATCACGACGCCTTCATTTTGGGGTTTATCTCGCAGGCCAGTAGGTATATCATAACGACGTTTGTTTATATTGCCCGAGCATCTGCGCTGGGCTTTAGGTCGAAACCGATAGGAGACACGTATGTCCGGACACTCTAAGTGGGCCACAACCAAGCATCGTAAGGGCGCGCAGGACGCCAAGCGTTCCGCCCTCTTCTCCAAGCTCAGCCGCAACATCACCGTTGCTGCCCGTCTCGGCGGTGACCCGCTGCCCGAGAACAACGCCAGCCTCGCCGCTGCCGTTGCCAAGGCCAAGGCTCAGTCCATGCCTAAGGACAAGATCAAGTCCGCTATCGACAAGGCTTTTGGTTCGGGTGCTGACGCCGCCGTCTACGAGAACATCGTGTACGAGGGCTACGGTCCCGCCGGTGTTGCCGTCTACGTCGACTGCCTGACCGACAACCGCAACCGTACCGCTGCTGATGTCCGTTCCGCCTTCTCCCACGCTGGTGGCAACCTGGGCACCTCCGGCTCCGTCGCCTTCCAGTTTGAGCGCAAGGGCCAGATCGTCGTCGCCAAGGAGATCCTGGACGAGAACGCCAAGAAGGAGACCATGATCGCCAACGGTGCTGCCGGTGACGAGGATGAGTTCATGATGGCCATCGCCGAGGCCGGTGGCGAGGACTACGAGGACGCCGGCGAGGAGTGGATCGTCTGGACTACTGCCAACGAGGTCATGGCTGTCTCCAAGGCGCTCGAGGAGCAGGGCGTCCAGGTCAAGGGCTCCGAGACCACCATGGTCCCGACCACCCCGACCGAGGTCTCCGGCGCCGACGCCAAGAAGGTTCAGCGCCTCATCGACCGTCTTGAGGAGCTCGACGACGTCCAGGATGTTTACAGCACCATGGACATGACCGACGAGGTCATCGCTGCCCTCGAGGAGGAGTAGCGCCTGCACGGATTGAGCCGTGCATATCTGGGCATAATGAAGCGAGCATGCAAGCCTCGTGGAATAGATGAGCCGGATCCGCGTGCGTAGAGCACCGGACCCGGCTCTTTTATAATGATGCGAACCGTTTTGCATTTCGAGAGCCGAGATTTGAAGGGAGCGCCACGTGCGCGTACTCAAACGAGCCCTAGCGATCGTGTATCTTGCCGCCGCCATCGTGGCGCTGGGTACGCTTGTCTGCCAGTTTTGGGGGCCGTATACGTATCGCTTTATGCTGCTGATGCGCGACCCCATGCCGCGCATTGTCGTGACGGCATGCGGCGGAGTTGTGGCGATCGGCGTGCTGGTAAGCTTCTTCCGCCTGATGTTTGCTCGTCGCGAGCCGTCCTGCGTGCATCCGGCGGGGGAGCGCAATATCGAGGTCACCCTTGCGGCGCTTTCTTCGTGTGCCAGGGCTGCTGCCGAGCGCGACGACCGCGTGATGGTCGAGCATGTCGAGGCCCGCGTCCAAGGCCCCGACGATTCGCACGTCCGATTTAAGGTCGAGGCTATCGCGCTTGACGATAAGGACGTGGCATCTCTGGCTACCGCGATGCAGCAGCGCATCGAGGAAGCTTGCGACACCATGCTCGGCACGCCGGGTACGACCACGCGCGTCCGTTTTTTGCCGTCCAAGACTACCGTCCAGACCGTGGAGGTTTCCGGTGAGTGATACCAATCAAGATAAGACCGCTCGTACGCCGCGCCTGACGATTGACCAGAGCGCCACGCCGGCGAGCGAACCTGTTGATTCCAAAGCAGAGGCAACCGAGTTGCAAGATGCGGCAGCCGCGGATTTTAACGAGGCTATGGGTCTCATCAAGGGTACGGGCGCTGCCATCTGGAGCTATGCTGTGCGTCATCCCAACACCACGCTCGGTGCCGTCGCTGGCTTTATCCTCGCCGTGTTGGTGCTCACGTTGGGCCTGTGGGACACGCTCGTCATTGCATTCTTCGTGCTGATCGGCGCTGTGATCGGCCAGATTCGCGACGGCGAGAACGGGATCGTCAACTTCTTCGGCCGTCTGTTTAGTGGCCGCTAATATGTATTCGACTGTCGCATCCGCGGCAGGCATAAGGAGGAACCATGGCTTTTAACACGAAGGTCGATGTGGCCGATACCGAGCTCGAGGCGAATGAGGCCGTCGCCGATGCCGGGGACGTGACGCTCGAGGACGAGGCGCTCGTCGAGGCCGAGCCCGCCGATGATGCGGACGAGGATGATGAGGAAACAGACGAGTCCGAGGACTCGCTGACCTATTCCAACGGTGTGATCGAGAAGATCGTTGCCATGGCCACCCGCGAGGTTCCGCACGTTCTGGGCATGAAGGGTAACCTCATGCACTTTGTGCAGGAGCAGTTTGGTGCCGAGAATCTGACCAAGGGCGTGACGGTCGAGGTCACTGATGACAATCGCGTGGTCGTCAACATCTCCGTCATTATCGAGTACGGCGCCTATGCGCCCGCGATCTTCGACGATGTCAAGGCGCGTGTCACCGAGCGCCTTGCCGCGATGACCGGCCTTGAGGTGGCGGGCGTCAACCTGCGCATCGAGGATGTCATCACCCCCGAGGAGTACGAGCACCGCACCAGCCAGCACGAGTAACCTTCCAAAAAGGGACAGGTTTGTTTTGGCAGGTTTTATCTGCGAAAACGTTAAACGGCCGACCGCGCAAGCAAAAGCGTGGCCGGCCGTTATTTGTATGCCCCCCGATGTGGGCATACCGCTCGTCTAACTAGGGGTTGCAATCGTCGCGTTCCGCGTTACCCTAATGGGCGCATTGTTTCCAAATTGTTAACGAGGAGTTGCCGTAATGGCCGACGAGCACGAAACAGAAAGCAAGGCATGGGCAATT
>URTZ01000095.1 GCA_900550825.1 uncultured Collinsella sp.
CTCTTACACCACATCTCTGCGCGCTACCTCATTCTAAGTCCCGACATGGCGAGAATGACGCGCCCCTGCTCCGGAAAACGGCAAAATCTGACTCAGAACGCTCGCCAGGGATATCCGAAGGCCACCGTTGGCGACGTCGGATCATATGCAGACAACTCGAACTGCAGAATACTCCAAAAAATGCACGGCGCACCCCATGGGGCCCATTGCTGCATGGCAGAAAATAGGTCCTCAGCATCCCCCAGATGCATTCCCGAGAAAAACACGTTTGAATTAGCGATGGACACGGCAAACAAACGGGCCCAAGCGTTGTTTGCTCGGGCCCTTAGCTTGTCTCACGCTAGCGTGCGATGTGTATGTTACTTGCGCTTGCCGCCGCCGTCACCGGGGCGACGGGAGCTGCCGCCGCGCTTGCCGCCACGGCTGTTGCCATAGCTGCCACGGTTATCGCGACCGCCGGCACGGCCGCCACGGGAGCCGGCCTGGTTGCCACCACGAGCGCCACGATAGCCGCCACGACGCTCCTCGCGGGTATCGTCGTAGTTGCGCCAGTCATCGCGACGATCGCGGCTGGCACGCGGGTCACGACGATCACGCGACTCGTTAGAACGACCAGCGCCGCCGCGGCCGCCATTGCCGCGAGCGCCCTCGCGACGCTCGCCGCCGCGGCTACCGCGCTCTTCAAAGCGCTTGCCGCCACGGGACTCACCGCCACGGGCAGTACGCTCACCGCGACCCTCGCCGCCGCGACGCTCATCACGGCCACCGCGCTCGTCATCACGACCGGAACGACGGCGGTCGCCCGCACCGCGCTTGCCACCGCGCGAACCGCGGCCCTCGTCCTCGCGCTCGACACGACGACGGCCGCCACGGTCCTCGTCCTCACGACGACGGCGGTGTGCCTCGCCCTGGAACTGCTTGGCACGGCGCTCGGCACGGTTGCCACGCGGGGCCTGCTTGACGGCGTCAGCACCGCCGCGCTCCTCGGCAGCAACCTCGCGGGCCACGCTCTCCACGGCCTCGTCCACGCGAGCCTGAACGCCCTCGCGCACGCGGGTCTTGCCACCGCGCTTGGGACGGCTCGGACGCTCGCCATCGCCACGGCGCTCGTCGCGACCGCGGTTGGAACGACCAGCCACATCGCCGTAATCGTCGCCGTTGCGCTTGCCGTCGCGACGCGCCTGCTCAAGCTTCTTCTTGCTCTTGGACTTGCCGCGCTTGGTCTTCTTCTTCACCTGAAAGGCGGCAGGATCGCGCTCGGGGTCAACGGCGGGCGGGTTGGGACCCACGTGCAGGTCGCCGGCTTCGTAAATATCGGCCGTCTTGTCCATGAGCTTCTCGATCTCGTAGAACTCGTCGACGTCCTGCTCGGTCACAAACGTGATGGCCCAGCCCAGCTCACCGGCACGGCCCGTACGGCCAATACGGTGGATGTAGTCGGTCGGCTCGGCCGGCACGTCAAAGTTCACGACGTAGCGCACGTCGCTAATGTCGATGCCGCGGGCGAGAACATCGGTTGCCACCAGCACGTCGACGGTGCCGTCGCGAAAGGCCGAAAGCGCGCGCTCGCGCTGGGCCTGGCTGCGGTTGCCGTGAATCGCGGCGGCCTTGATGCCCTTACGCTCCAGACGACGGCAGCAGCTGTCGGCGCGATGCTTGGTGCGCATAAAGACAATGGTGCGCTCCGGGCCCTCCTTCTTGAGAAACTCGGGCAACAGGTTATTCTTGGCCTCGATGGACACCGGGAACACAAACTGGTCGACGGTGTCGGCGGTCGACGTGGCGGGCGCGATCTCCACGCGGGCCGGGTCGCTCACCAGGTCGGTGATCTCGCCCACGGCCTCCTCGTCGAGCGTCGCCGAGAACAGCAGCGTCTGGCGCTCGGCCGGCGTCTCGCGCACAATACGGCGGACGGCGGGCAAAAAGCCCATGTCGAGCATGCGATCGGCCTCGTCGAGCACCAGCACCTTGACCTCGTTCAGGTGGCAGGCGCCCTGCTCGATCAGGTCGACCAGACGGCCCGGCGTGGCGACCAGGATATCGCAGCCGTACTTGAGTGCCGCGGTCTGCGGCTTGTAGCTCACGCCACCCACGACGGTCACGGCGACATGGCCGGTGACGTCGGCGATCTTGCTCGCGACCTCGTCGATCTGCTGGGCGAGCTCGCGCGTGGGGGTGATGACGAGCATCACGGGGCCACGGCCGTTGCCCTCGGGCTTCTTGGCGCCGCGACGACGGTTGCGGCCGCCGCGCTCACGCACGGGCTTGGGCGGAGCGATGTGCTCCAGATTGTTCATGGTCGGCAGCAAAAAGGCGGCCGTCTTGCCGGTGCCGGTCTGGGCGGCGGCAAGCAGGTCGCGGCCTTCGAGCACCACAGGAATCGAGCCGGCCTGAACAGGCGTCGGCGCCGTGTAGCCCAGGCTCTCGATAGCACGAAGCATCTCGTCGGAAAGCCCCAGCTCGTCAAAGGCGGGCAGGCTCTCGGTAGCGGACTCGACGGCCTGGGCAGCATTTGCCTCGTCGGCGGCATCGAAGGCAGCCTGGGTCATGGCCTCGCGGGTCTCGTCCAGAATCTCGGCGTCGGTGACGTCGGATACAGAATTACGCATATGTTGTTGTTCCTTATCTGCACGCGCTATGGGCACGGCATGCGGCCGCGCTGGCGTGCTTGGTAGTGCGCTAATACATACAAAAACGGGTGCGCACAGAGAGGACGTTGCTCAGCACGCTGGCGATCGCTTTGGCAGCCCTATCACGCGCCGTCCAGACGCAGCAGCTCTAAGCGATGGAGCAGATTCGCCGCCGGTTAGTATACCCGCACTCCGTATGCCCCCACGTAAACCACAGATGACGAGGCGGACGGGGCGGGGCTGGCTGATTGTCTCAATCTGTAACATCTACAGGGCAAATCTTCCTCTACGTGTTACGGATCGAGACAAACGGTCGACACAGTTCACAAACGTCTCAATCTGTAACAGTTACCGAGTAAAATCGGCCCTAATTGTTACAGATCAAGACAGAGGGGGATTTCCGTCCAGTCCAAACCAAATCTCTCAGTCTTCCTGCAATTTCGAACATGTGGCCTATAATGTTGCTTTGGTTACACTATTTATTGTGCAGCCATTTAATACGTCGCCCACCGGGGCCATTAATTCCTATCGCCATATTGGCTAGGAAGCAATCAAAGGAGGTATCCGTGGCAGCAGAGACGCCTTGCTCGGTCCTCTATAACGATATTCGCTCGTTCGGCGGTCTTAAACATCTCGAGATCGCCCGAATGCTCATCAATGGAAACTCTTATCTCGGCAGTACCCTGCTCGAGAAATGCTCTTCCAACCGCTCGTATCTCACCCGTTACATCGTCCATCGCAAGCCTGACCAGTGCGCACCCTCCATCTACAGCGACTTTACCGTCACCACACTCAACCTTTCCTCGGCAATCTGCAGCAAGCTCGGCGGCGGCGAGGCCGCCTATCGGGCAATCGCCGAACACTATCGCGGTCCGGCCGCCAACGAAATGATGTCGGCTCTCGCCAGCTACAAGCTGGACAGCCGCCTATATGCAAATGCCCTCAATCGCATCGACAACTTCGACGGCAATGCCGTGCGCGAGAAAAGCACGCTTTACCTTATGCTCTTTGTGGCAACGGGGGCGCTCGCCGATCCCGTTCAGGGCGTGGCCACCGTCGAGCGCTTTTGCAGCAGCAAGACGGGCGGGCACTTCGGCACCACCGAAACTACCGTCGGACGTGGCTTTATGAACAGCCTGGAACAGCCGCACACCGTCGCCCCCAACCTCGGTCTGCTCAGAACCCATGCCGACAACTGCGCCGACATGCAAATCCATCCCCTCACACGCGATCCGCGCGGCACCGTGATTGGTTCTTTGCCCAAAACCTCGCCCAGCATCACCGATGTGGGCGCCGACGCATCGCGCGAGCATCTTCGCATTTGGCTCGAGGGTGAGCACTGGTACGCCCAGGGCCTTGGATCGACCAACGGCACGGTGCTCGAATCGGGCGCGGGCGACGGCGATATTGTGATTGAGCCGCCGCGCGACCAACGCGAGCCCGGCAAAGTCTATCCCCCCGTGGAAATCGCCAACAGCGACAGGCTCCATCTGGGTCTCTACACGACATTCCTTGTCATTGTGGACTAGCGCGGACGGCGATCGAAAGACGGTCGCCGTCCGTCTTTCGTCTTCTACCTTCTGCGTCGTAAACGACAATACTCAGCGGCATACGTGGGCAGTGCGGCTATCATGGTTCTTTACCGATATCCGCACTGCTCACGTATACGTGCGGCAACCCATGCCAGACAAAGGAACGCCATGGATACTACCGATAGCGCCTATGGCGACAAACTCATCCGTCTTGACACGTTCGACACCGCCGTGGCGGTCGACCCCAGCGCCGAGGACGAGGCCAAGCGTCGGTTTATGACGCTTATTCTCCAGACGGCCCACCGCAACAACGGCAACATCGGGCACGTGCTGCGCGCGACCAACACGAGCGGCGAGGTCTTTGCCGTCAAGCTACTCAAGGACAACGCCATCCTTTCCGGCCAAGCCCCCGACCGTTCCGCCGAGCAATCGGCAGCGCACCTGGCCAACACCGCCGCGCTGTTCGAGGAGTACCGTCATCTGTGTACCGTCTCGCACCTGCGCGGATTTCCACGCGTCTATGGCTACGGATCGTGCGAGGATGACCCGCTCATCCTCATGGAGTGGGTCGAGGGCACCTCGCTCAAGCAGGCGCTGCCCCTGCTTCCGCACAACGCCTCGGGCGGGCTGACCACCCAGATGGTCGCCGCCGTCGGAAACGCCGTGCTTCGTGCGCTCTTGATGACCCAAGGCCTCGTGAATCCGGTCGTCCATCGCGACCTGTCGCCTGCCAATATCATGTTCCGCACCACCAGCCGAACACTCGAGCAGCAGATTGCCGATTGTTCCTTTGACCCCTGCCTCATCGACATGGGCTCCGCGACCATGGCTCTCGGCGACGACACGATCACCCGGCGCGCCGACATCTGGCGCTTTGCCACGCCCGCATACGCCGCGCCCGAGATGCTCACGCAGGATATCGAAGGCATCGCGGCCCTTCGCCGTTCGCCGGCAATCGATGTCTACGCGCTTTCGAGCATTCTGTACCAGCTCTACAGCGGTCGCAAACCGTTTGACTTTGAGTCGACGGACGCCGCTGCAACCGGCTCGTTCTATCTCGTAAAGACCAAGACCAAGCCGGCGCCGCTCGAGCCGCGCTGCGAGGGCGATGAAGCGCTCGTCCAAATCATCATGAAGGGTCTCTCAGTCGAGCAGTGCGATCGTCCCACCGAGCAGCAGATGCTCGAGGTGCTCTCGGCATACCTCACCGATGCCGAATCCGAGGGCCGCGAAGGCACAGGAGACGAGGCCGCGATTGATATCGATTCTGGCACGCACCTTAAGGTCGACGTCGCCGGCGAGCGCGCACGAGAGATCCTGAATCAGGCCCGCCACGATGCCATGACCCGCCGCCGCTTTATTATCGGCGGCGCTATCGCAGCCGTTGCGGGGCTCAGCGTTATCGGGGCGGCAACCCATGGCTTTGGCATCCCCGACTACCTTGACGGCATCCGCGGTTCACTTGACGACTACACCTGGGATCAGCTGCAGGAGATTTCGCTCAAGATTAAGGCCGCCGAGACCCGTAGCGAGGCACGCGAGATTGCCAAGCGTTACCACCTGCTCGACGCTGATGGGCATATCCCCTATCCGTGCACCAAGCGTGTCACGCTCACCAACGGGCTGGAGGTCGGCGCGCAGCTTGTGGGCATCCGTCACGATGAGCTTCTGGACGGTACGGGCAAGGCCGGGCTGACGTTTATGTTCGACGCGGGTATTGCCGAGCGCAACGCTGCAGCTGAACCGCCGAGCGCCGGCTGGGTAGATTGCGAGCTGCGGGAATGGCTCAACGGCGACGGCCTTAAGCTGCTGCCCAACGAGTTGCGCGCACTCATTAAAGGGGTCAAGAAGGTCTCGAACAATGTGGGCGCCGCCAACAGCGCATCGTGCCTGAGCGAGTTGCCCGCAACCCTTTGGCTGCCCGCCATGGTCGAGCTGTGCGGTACGCAACCGCCCGATTCGTTTACCGAGGGCTATCACTACCTGGCAGACATCTACAACGGCGAGGGCAAGGAGTATCAGCTCTTCCGCGAGCTCAAGGTGAGCCCGTATTCCACGAACGAGACGATGGTCCGCCAGTGGAAAGGCAAGGACACCTGTTGGTGGGAGCGCACGGTGAGCCCCGACACATCGGAGAGCGAAGGCACGCTCTATATGAACCGCGTGGGGCACGACGGCGACGTCTTTACGTACGCAACGCCTGCGGAAAAGCCAAACAAACGAACCTGTGTGATCCCCGGGTTCTGTATCTAGGGAGCGGGCATCTTGCCGTGACGGGACCCCTCCCCGGCAATTGTCTCAATCTGTAACAGTTAGAGGTCATTTTCCCTGCTAGATGTTACAGATTGAGATGATTGGTTGGGACGATCCATCGGCCAACCATCCATCCTCATCTGTAACGAAATGTCATACATTTCTTTCTGTACTGGACACCCCCAGGGGGTATGGGTGTATAGTATCGGCAGGTTAACAATTCCAACACCGAACTACAGAAAGGAGAAGCCATGGCTCAAGATAAGTTCGACGTGGGCGGCATGACATGCGCCGCCTGCCAGGCGCATGTGGATCGCGCCGTGAGCAAACTCGACGGCGTCCAAAGCGTCGCGGTCAATCTGCTCGCCGGCTCTATGCTGGTGGACTACGACCCTGCGCAGGTCTCCCCCGACGACATCTGCACCGCTGTCGACCGCGCGGGCTACTCGGCCTCACCCATCAGCACGGGCACCGACGCTGTCCAAAGCGGAAGTGCGCAAGCCAGGTCCGGCGCCGCCCATATGGAGTCGCCGACCAAAAAGTTGGAGGCCGCCGCCTCTGCCATGCGCACCCGCCTCATCGTCTCGATCGTATTCCTCATCCCACTGTTCTACATAGGCATGGGGCACATGCTCGGCTGGCCGCTGCCCGGCATCTTCACCGACCACACCCACAGCATGACGCTCGCGCTCACCGAGCTCGTCCTGCTCATTCCCATCGTCTACGTCAACGACGCGTACTTTATCAACGGGTTTAAATCACTCGCGCACGGCGCGCCTACCATGGACGCCCTTATTGCCGTGGGCGCCACCGCCTCCATCGCCTGGTCGCTCTACGCCATGTTTATCATGGCCGACCAGCTAGCCGCGGGTCAGGTCCACGAGGCCATGATGACGGGCATGGACAATCTGTATTTTGAGAGCGCCGGCACCATCCTGTCGCTCGTCACCGTAGGCAAATACCTCGAGACGCGCAGCAAGTCCAAGACCGGCGGCGCCATCGAGGCGCTCATCGACCTAGCGCCCAAGACCGCGACCGTCGTGGCAGAGGACGGCACCGAGGCCACCGTCGACGTCGATGCCATTCTGCCCGGCCAGGTGCTGCGTGTGCGCCCCGGCGAGTCCATCCCTGTCGACGGCGTGGTACTCGAGGGCGCTTCGGCCGTGGACGAAAGTGCACTGACCGGCGAGTCCATCCCCGTGGAGAAGACCGCCGGCGACACCGTCAACGCCGCCACTGTCAACCGCACCGGCTCGTTTACCTTCCGTGCCACACG
>URTZ01000096.1 GCA_900550825.1 uncultured Collinsella sp.
TCATGTTCTTTTCTTCGGCTGGGGCTTCGTAGTAGATATAAGCGATCAGCGCCTGATACAGCAGGGCTTCCGCTTTCTGCCAGAAATCGTCGCCGCCTTTGGCTTCTCCCTGGGTGTTGGTCATGATAACCGTAACCAGCGTTAAAATGTCTGTTTCCGAGTGAAGATACACAAATGGGTTGTAGTGCATGGAGCAGGAAAAATCAATGGTATTGAGAACCTTAATTTTATACCCGCCCCGAATCATCGCCCGTCCAACTTCTTCAATGACAGTTCCTTTCGGATCGGAGCAAACGTAACTGGCATTCATCTGAAGAAGATTTGGCTTGATGTGGTATCTGGTCTTACCTGAGCCGCTACCACCAATCACAAGTACGTTCAAGTTGACATTTCGTTTCTCCGGGTCTGCAATCTTTCCCAGCGTCAGCCGTTCCGTATCGGACAGCAGAATGTTCTGGGAAAAATCCGGGTCAATGAACGGTTCAATGTCTTTGACTGTGCCCCATCGGGCAGTGCCATACTCCGCACCACGGCGGTATTTTCTGGCGTTCTTGGCTTTCTGGTAGACAATGAACCAAATGAGGACACCGCAGGCAACCCCCACCATCAAATCAAAGGGGTGGAAACTGGGAAGGGGATTCTGAAAGGCAGTTCCGATGTTAAGGAACGCTCCCAGTGCCTTATCCAGCACATCGCCCTCCGGCACCATGCGGTAAGCCTGCCCCAGCTTGGTAGCCACAAGCCCGATGAAGATATACGGCAGAGCCGCTTTTAACAGCTTGGCTGTATTGATTTTTGGCAACTTCTTCATCTGTCCACCTCCTGATGTTTGTTCCGGGAGAGGGACTTTGCCATGTCCTTAACCGCTTCCTGCAATTTGGCAAGCTGTTTCTTGATGGACGGCTTTTCCTTTTCCTGCTTCTTGACTACCTTGCCGGAATACTCCTGAAACGCAGCAGTCAGAGCGTCAGCGTCCTTGCTTTTGAAAAAGACCAGATAACGGGGCGGGCTGGATGAGCTGTCTTTTTTCAGAGCAAAATCAATCCCGTATTTCCGGGCGACACGCTCAAAAGACTTGATATTGCCGTCCGTGACTTCGATGTTGCTGACACCAGCACCCTGCCGAACCAGCTTTTTCACACTCTGTTTGCCCTTGTAGACCTTGGGATTTTTCTTTGCTTTCTCCATTTCCGCAAGGGCTTTACGAAGTGCCGCTTTCAGCACGTTGGCTGTCAGCTTGGTTGCCTTGATACTCAGCGCAACCGATTTGTTTTCAACTTCTTCCTGCATATCTCATCACTCCCTTCTCTGGCAGGAATGCTGAAAGGAGCAGATTTTAAGGCGGAACCTCCAGATGATGGAGCAGACAGCGCAGGAATCGGTGTGGATATGCAGTCATCAGGCACCCACCTCATTTTCTCCCTGAGAGCGAATTTTCAAGATACCCTCCAGAGTAGTGGCGGTAATCCCCAGACGCTGTGCCATAGCAATATCATTCTTGACCGTTTCGTCGATCTCATCCCCGCAGACGATAAGGACACGGCTGCGGCGCAGGAACTCCCTGCCGATGTCAATCCCGTCCTTATGCTCGGCAGGAACACTGTCACGAAGGAAGTGAGGAAGATACAGAACCGGGCAAAGCGGTGTAAATCCTGCTTCATAAACTTTTCGGCAGTAAACAGTCGCCTGGTCGATTACTGTGAACTCGCCGCCTTTCCAGACCGCCGTAACGTAGGCAAAAGGCTTTTTCATGGATAACTCCTTTCTCCGGCAATGCCGGTAGCAAAAAAAGCAGCCCCATGTCAAGAATGAAATGAACGCACACCGTGTGCGTTCTCGACACAGTGCCGTTCATTTGCAGATATGGTAATCAAGGGGGCTGACCGGAAACCGGCGCAGCCGCCCAAATGTGAGTATGAAAAAACAGTTATCCACCGCCGTAAAGGTCATGGTTGACCAAAGCTGTGTAATAACTGTTCATGGTTGTGGGGGCGTTATAGAGTGAGGTCAGCAGGTAAGCCCGAATGTTTCGGACTTTTGTGGTGTTCTCTTTCAGGCTGTCCACCACATACCCGATATGCTCCGAATTGATTTTGAGAAGCCGGCTCTTTACAATTTCCCGTGGATAATCCTCGCCGCCTATGCGAATCATGCGTTTTGAACTGCAAACCGTGTCCACCATAATGTCCAGAATGTCATCCAGCAGATCAGCATTGTATCCAAGCCGTTCCCGCATAATGCCATATTCGATATTCTCTTTTATGATTTCTCGGTAAGCCCCCATCGTATCCATCGTATCAGCCGCCGCAGGCGGTCTATCTTCCGGCAGCCCCCTGCCCGGATAGATAGATGGATCAGTATCATTCAACTCAGTATTATTTATATCAGTATTATTAGAGTACGTTTTCTGGAAGTCTTGACTTCCAGTTTGCGGAACTTTAGACTTCCGTTTTTCGGAAGTCAAGACTTCCTCTTTCCGAACAAAGTTCTTCACATAGATTTTGGTGGGTTTTCCCTGACCCTGCTTTTTACGCTCAATCAGTCCGCCCTTATCCAGTTCGGCAAACAGCGATACCGCCTTCGTATGCCCGCAGCACAAATACTCCAGAGCGTCCTCCAGCGTAAAGTAAATGAATACCCGTTGGCAATCGTCCAGCCAGCCATTCCGAACTGACAGCCCCATGCGGTCGAGCATAAGACCATAAAGGATTTTAGCGTCGGAAGAAATACGCCGATAAGCCGGGTCTGTGAACAGCACCTTGGGAATACGATAGAACGAGAACTGCTCGGCCTGACTGCCGTAAAAGTAGTCAAATTGCATGGTTGCTTCTCCAAAAAGCGCGCACTCGAATAAGCCTGACAGAATACCGTACTTTTGGCATCCTAACCGGGCCTTATAAATAAGGTTGTGTGTGGCATTTTACCGTTCCAGCTCCTGCTGGCTCTGAGTGTGCTCGTGGGCATGGCCCCAAGTTTTCAGCAGAGAGAAAATCGTGTTCTGCATCTGCTCGGGCGTATAGCCTGTGGTGCCCGAGACCAGCGCCGCGCCCGTGCGCTCGACATAGGCGACGACGGCATCGAAGGTCACGACGTTCGAGAAGTCGATGACGACATCGGCTGCCGGGGCGCTCTCGAGCTCGGACAGATCAAAACCGATCTGGGCGACGATATCAAAAACGGGTTGACCGGCGGCGTCGACAACGCCCTCGGCGGTGGTGCGGATGAGCGAGCCCATGCGGCCCGTTCCCATAATGACGGTCTTAATCAAGCAGACCAGCCCCCTTCAGAGCATCGGTAAGTGCAGAGCGCGTGTCGTCTGCCATGGGGCACAGCGGCATGCGGTAGTTTGCCTCGATCATACCCATCTGGGCGAGCGCCTCTTTGACGGGGATGGGGTTGACCTCACTAAAGAGGGCATTGATGAGCGGCTGGCCGGCAATTTGGATATCGCGGGCACGCGCCACGTCACCGTCCAAATAGGCGCGGCACATGTCATGCACGAGCTGCGGCTGCACGTCTGCCCACACGCTGATGGTGCCCGAGGCGCCCAGGCTCATGAGCGGCACGGTAAGCGCGTCCTCGCCCGAGTACATGCGGAAGTCGTCTGACAGCAGGTGGGCGATCTTGGCCGCGTAGGCGACGTTGCCCGAGGCCTCCTTAATACCCATGATGTTGGGGTGCGAGGCCAGGCGCTCTACGTTGCGCTCGCTGATACCGCAGCCGCAGCGGCCGGGGATGTTGTACAGGATGCAGGGGATGTCCACGGCATCGGCGACGGTCTTAAAGTGCTGATAGATACCCTCTTCGTTGGACTTGTTGTAGTAGGGGGTAATGAGCAGCAGGCCGTCGGCTCCCAAGCCCTGGTAAGTAAGCGACTTGGTGAGCATGGTCTGCGTGGAGTTGGAGCCCGAGCCGGCAATGACGGGGACGCGTCCTGCAACATGCTTGACCACGGCGGCGACGACGGAGTTGTCCTCGTCGTCGGTCATCGTGGCGCTCTCGCCGGTGGTGCCCAGGGTGAGGATGGCGTCGGTGCCGTTTTGCAGGTGGAAATCGATAAGGCGCTCGAGTGCGTCAAAGTCGACACTGCCATCCTTTTTAAACGGCGTGACGAGGGCGACGATTGAGCCCTCGAGATTGCGGATGTCCATGTTCTTCTCCTTCGCCTCCGCGATCTGGATGCGTTTGTTCCATTGAGCTGCGACTGCCAGGCGCTCGTCTTGGGCGCGACGGCGGGCGCTTTCGGCGCGCGACTTGGCCAGCAGCTCTCGGCCGCACGGCAGCACGTCGAGCGTGGAAAAGTAATCGCCCGGGCGCTCGGCGCGGCGGATGAGTTCGGCCGCGCCATCGGGGCGCAGCAGGACCTCGGCGGAGCGCAGACGTCCGTTGTAGTTGTAGCCCATGGAGTAGCCATGCGCACCGGTATCGTGGATTACAAGCAGGTCACCCATGTCGATATGCGGCAGCTCGCGGTCGATGGCGAACTTATCGTTGTTCTCGCACAGATCGCCCGTTATGTCATAGGTGTTCGTGACGGGCGCCGTGGCCTTGTCGGCGCCGCCCGGCTGACCCATCACCGTGATGTGGTGGTAAGCGCCATACATGGCGGGACGAATGAGGTCGACGGCGCTTGCGTCCACGCCGATATAGTCCTTGTAGATCTGCTTCTCGTGGATGGCCTTGGTGACCAGGCAGCCGTAGGGGCCCATCATAAAGCGACCCATCTCGGTACAGATCGCCACATCGCCCATGCCGGCGGGGACCAGAATCTCGTCGTAGGCTGCGTGTACGCCCTCGCCGATGGCGTGGATGTCGTTAGCCTGCTGCTCGGGCAGGTAGGGGATGCCGACGCCGCCGGACAGATTGATGAAGGCGACGTGTGCGCCGGTCTCGCGCTCCAGGCGTACGGCAAGCTCAAAGAGGATGCGCGCGAGCTTGGGGTAGTAGTCGTTGGTGACGGTGTTGCTGGCAAGGAATGCGTGGATGCCAAAGTCCTCGGCGCCCTTGGCCTTGAGCATGCGGAAGGCCTCGAAGAGTTGCTCGGTGGTCATGCCATATTTGGAGTCGCCCGGGTTGTCCATGATGCCGTTGGAGAGCTGGAACAGACCGCCTGGATTAAAGCGGCAGCTGACCGTCTTGGGGATGGGCCCCGCAACGCGCTCAAAGAACTCGATGTGGCTGATGTCGTCAAAGTTGACGATGGCACCCAGCTTGTCGGCGAGCTCAAAGTCGGCAGCCGGCGTATCGTTGGACGAGAACATGATGTCGTGTCCCGTGATACCCAGCGAGCGGGCGATCATGAGCTCGGTATAGCTCGAGCAGTCGCAGCCGCAGCCGTATTCGTTGAGAATGGAGATGAGCGCCGGGTTGGGGTTGGCCTTGACGGCAAAGTATTCCTTAAAGCCCGGGTTCCATGCAAAGGCGTCGCGCACTTCTTGCATGTTGCGGCGGATGCCCGCCTCGTCGTATAGATGAAACGGCGTGGGGAACTGCTCGACGATATGCTCGAGTGTCTCCTTGTCCACAAACGGCTGCTTGGCCGCATATGCCTCGTTGGGGGTCAATGCCATGTCCCGTAAACCTCGCTATCCAGACGGCGCCATCTGCGCATCGAATCCGCATAGCGTGGACCCAATGTCCGGATAGCGCTCCCGCATTGCTGCAGACAGTCCTGTGGGTGTTTCCCACAGGCCCACCAGGTTGTTCGTGCCCGAAAAACCCAGTTCGGCGGGTTTCGCCTCCCCACGGGGTCAAAGCCTGCCGGCTCGCCCGCGGCTCTTCGTGCCCGCGCCTCTATCAAGTGGTAACGACCCTACCATGTTGCACTTTAGCAAACAAGAGTATTCGTATATTACGTTTAAAAAATGCAGGGATATGCTGGAAATGAGGGTGCGGCAATCTTGCGGCACAATAAGATGGCAACTGGCGCGCACCTATGAAAGGAACCTTTATGACCGAGCTCCAAGAACTCCGTCGCTATCGCCGCGATCTCCATCGCATTCCGGAGCTCGATTTCGATCTTCCGCAAACCATTGCCTATATCGAGGGCGTGCTGGCACCGCTCGCTTGCGAGGTGACCCATCCGTGCCCCAGCTGCGTCTGCGCTTTCTTCGATGTTGGCGTTGATGTCGCGCATGCCACGGCGATTCGCGCCGATATGGACGCGCTGCCCATTGTCGAGGCAACAGGGGCAGCGTTCGCCTCGACAAATCCCGACAAGATGCACGCTTGCGGACATGACGGACACATGGCTATGGCGCTTGCCGCTGCGACGTATGTCGACCGTGCGATTCGCGAGCAGCCGGGCGTCATGAGGCGCAACGTGCTCTTTGTGTTCCAGCCGGCCGAGGAAACGACCGGTGGCGCCAAGACGGTATGCGAGAGCGGCGTGTTCGAATGCTATGGGGTCGACCGCATTTTTGGCTTTCACGTGTGGCCCGATCTGCCTGCCGGCACGTTGGCGAGCTGTTCCGGCCCACTGCTGGCGCGTTCGAGCGAGACGCATATCCATATTCGCGGTACGAGTATCCATATTGCTAAGACCTATGGTGTGCCGGTTGGGGAGTCGCACGATGCGGCCTTGGCGGCAGCGAAGTTTTTGGTTGCCGAGCGCGAGCTGATGGACGAGCTGGGCACCGACGAGCCCTGTATCGGCAAGTTTGGTCTGCTGCAGGCCGGTACCGTCTGCAACACGGTGGCGGGGGAGGCCCATGTTGCCGGCAGCCTGCGTGTGTTTACAGACGACATGTTCGACCGGGCACGCGAGGGCGTGCGCCGCGTGCTGGACGATGCCTGCGCCGCAACGGGCTGCACGTACGATCTCGATTTTGCCGAGGGCTATCCGCCGGTCGACAACGACCCCGAGTTATTTGCCAATGTCGCGTCTGCCTTGCCCGAGCTGCAGCTCGTGGATGAGCCTTTGCTGATTGCCGAGGACTTCGCCTTCTATCAGCGCCATCTGCCGGGCGTGTTCTTCCTGCTGGGCACGGGTATGCCAGAGGACCAAGACAACCCGAGTGATTCGGATGGCTGCCCCGCCTATGCCACGAGCGCCCTTCACACTGATACCATGCTCTTTGACGAGGAAATCCTGCTCAAAGGCCTCGATGTCTACAAACGATTACTTTTGCTTGGTTAATTGGCGTGGACGTTTGTTCTCGAAAATACGAACAAATGTACGATATAATAGGGATGTAACTCTATAGAAACGCTTGACGTTATTAACGTAAGGCGATACTATGATTGCATCGTATAAAGATGAGGATACCGAACGCTTTGCCATGGGTGTGCGGGTCAGGAGGTTCGTGCCCTTTGAGCGCGTTGCGCTGAGGAAGATTCGCCAACTGCAGGTTTGTGCTTCGCTTGATGATCTTCGCGTTCCGCCGGGCAACCGCCTGGAAGCTTTGAAGGGCGATCGTGCCGGTCAATATAGCATCCGTGTTAACGAGCGCTATCGGGTCTGTTTTGAGTGGAGACAGGAGATGGCTTGGAATGTCGAAATCGTCGATTACCACAAGTGATGAGACCTCGTCCGATTTGCTGTCGCCAGTAACTCCTGGCGAGCTTCTCAAAGAGGAGTTTCTTGTTCCCATGGGCATTTCTCAATATCGCCTTGCGAAAGAGACCGGGATTCCGG
>URTZ01000097.1 GCA_900550825.1 uncultured Collinsella sp.
TGTCCGGGCTTTTCGGACAGGCGTATTTTGCTGCTCAAAAAATTTTTTGAAAAAAATCCGAAAATCTTCGGCGTTTTTTTCAAAAGGCAGTATTGCCCCGCGAAAAGGGGGAAGCACCACCAACTTTCCAACGAGAAAGGGGGTGAGAATGTGGAACCTAATCGCAGGGAGTTTATAAAACAGTGCGCTTTCCAGAAGTTTTGTAATACGGTACTGCACAATGAAGCGTGTGACGCTCACAAAGAGCTGCACAGGCATAAGGCAAGGGAGATTACCTTTTCCGACTTGACCTTAGAAGAAGCGCGGCAGCTTCATACCTTTGATGAATATTTCAAAGGGGAAATCGCCTTTGAAAGAGCCGGGAAGAAAATCACGCCGAAGCTGCTTCTTGAAGCAATCCGTACTTTGCCGGAAGAAAAGCGCAAAGCCGTACTCCTGTACTATTTCGAGGGAATGAACGACACCGAGATTGCGGAGCTGTTCGATACGTCGAGAAGCACGATACAGTACAGGCGGACAAGCTCTTTTGAGAAATTAAGAAAATATCTGGAGGAAAATGCTGATGAATGGGACGAATGGTAACGAACCCGGCTACCCGGAAAATGCCCTTGTTCCCTATCCTGTCATTGTGGCAGCGACAATGGTTGTCCGGCGTTTGCCCCGATAAAACCTGCCAAAATAAACCTGTCCCTTTTTGGCAGGTTACTCGGCGCTCTTGAGGGCGCCGACCATGTCGATCTTATTGAGGGTACGGTTGGTGGCGAGGTTGACGATAAACGTAAAGCCGAAGGAAAGCACCACGGCAAGCACGTAGCTCAGCGGCTCGACTTCGACGTCAAAGTACAGCGACGGCATCTGCAGGATGTACGTAAAGCTCTCGGCCAGCAAGCCGCCTAACGGCACGCCCAGAGCGGCGCCAATCGCCGTGAGAATCAACGTCTCCTTGTTGACGTAGTGGTGCACCTCGCCGCGACGGAAGCCCAACACCTTAATGGTCGCCAGCTCGCGCTCGCGTTCGGAGATATTCGTGTTGGACAGCGTAAACACCACCACAAACGATAGGCACGCCGCCATAAAGGTCACGAGCACCACGACGGAATTGATAATCGCAAAGTTCGCCTCGTAGTTCTGCCAATGTTCGGCCGTGCTCGAAATGGTGAGCCAACCGTCACTCTTAAGATTCTTGCTAAACGCAATCTGGTCGGCCGACGAGCCCTTAAGCAGCACAAAGACGCCGTTGAGGCGTGCGCTTCGACCGAACGCGCGCTCATAGGTACTCTGCGTCATGTAAAGCGTGTTGCCCAGATAGTTGAGCGAGATGTCGCTGACTTTGACCTTGGCAACATTGAGCGACGAATCCTGGACGTGTGCTGTATCGCCCGGCTGAATCCCCAGCACCAGCTGCGAGCTCTTGCTTAAATACACGTCCCCGTCACGCAGGGCGAGCGGTTCTTTGGACTCATCCTCCAGGCGCACGTAATCGCCCAAGTCACCCGTGCGGTCGTCGGGAATCACGATCAGCTGCACGGTCTCGCTCTTGCCGCCAAATGTAAAGGTGACGTTGTCGGTCATAATCGGCAGCGTCGAAGACACCGTCACGTTAGAATCCTTAGCCGCGCTGCGCTCATCCAATGCCGCGCACGTCTGCGAAAAATCGTCGGGATTGGCGACCGCCAGCAAGTCATAGCGCGTGATATGCCCGTACTGCTTGGGCGACAGCGCGACCGACGTATCACGAATGCCCATGCCGCAAATCACAAGCGCCGTGCAGCCCGCGATGCCAAAGATGGTCATAAAGGCACGCTTTTTGTAGCGGAACAGGTTACGCGCTGCCACCTTGTTCAAAAAGCCCATGCGGTGCCAGATAAAGCCGATACGCTCAAGCAAGATACGCGAGCCGGCGCGCGGGGCCTTGGGACGCATGAGCGAGGCTGGGGTCTCGGCCATCTCGTGACGACAGGCGATAATCGTGGCGCCCACCACGCCCACGGCAAACAGCGCCACCGAGACGATTGAGGACACGATGTCGTACGAAAGCAGCATCTGAGGCAGCGAGTACATGTCGTCGAACACCGTAAACAAGAACAGCGGCAGGCCCACAAAGCCGATGATGTTGCCGAGCACGCCGCCGATCAGACAAGCCCACAGCGCATAGTCCACGTATTTGGACAGGATGCGCCCGCGCGAATAACCGAGCGCCTTATACAGGCCGATGAGCGTGCGCTCCTCCTCAACCATACGCGTGGCGGTGGTGAGGCTGATGAGCACGGCGACGATAAAGAAGATAAACGGGAACACCGTGGCGATGGCCTCAATTGACGAGCTATCGCTCTCGACGCTCGAGTAGCTTGCGATGTTACCGCGGTCCTGGATGTACCAAGTGCATTCGCCCAGATCGGAAAGCTCGGCGCGGGCATCGGCAAAATGCTGGTCAGCGGCGGCGCGGCGCTGGTCCAGGTCAGCTTGCGCCTGTGCACGTTCGTCGCTGCCCTCGGTCATACGGTCGATGTTGCCCTGTTCAATCCCAAAGAGCATATTCGCCTGGCGCTCGGCCGCATCCAAGCTTGCCGGCGTGTCAACCGTCAACTCCTGAGCACGTGCCTTCTCACGCTCCCTGCGGATCTTCTCGATATTGCCCTTGACCTCGTTGATCTTTGTCGTGTAGGCATCCGAATAGGAGTTGAGGCTCTTGGCTCCCTCGACGATCACGTGGACCGAGGAGTAGGAAGAAGATGTCGCGGCGTCCTCGTTCACATAGAACTTATAGTCCGCAGCCGAGGCGGCACGGAAGGCGTTGACCGTCGAGTCGGAGCTCACGTCGGTGGGATCGAGAACCTCGGCCGTGATGGTGTAATTGCCTGTGCCGAACTGATCCTTGGCACTTTGGTTGGACGAGCTCACGTCATTGGCGGCAAAGCTCACCGTATCGCCGAGCCTTTTGCCCGAAGCCTTCAGGAACTTCGAAGTCACCGCGACCTCATCGGCGCTCTCGGGCAAATCGCCGTTCACGAGCACCGGCTGATCGATGTTCTCCTTGGAGAGACTTTGCACGACCACGCGCTCGCGCGCTGTGCCCACGGCGGTGTAGGCGGTCTCGGTGTAGATACCCTCGGCCGTCTCGACGCCGTCGACCTCTTGGATAGCCGCAAGATCGTCGCGCGTAAGGCCATAGGTCGACTGCACGTTAATGTCATAGACATTCTGCTGGTCAAAATAGGCGTCGACCGAATCGCGCAAATCTTCGCAGCCTGCCTTAAGACCGCACATCACGCTCACGCCAAGCGCGGTGATGACCACGATAGATAAGAAGCGCTTAAGACTGCCGCGGATTGTGCGGTGGATGCCGCGGCGAAAAACCGTCGGCACCATATCGTTTGAACTTTGGGCGGTGCGATAGGTCGTAAAATCCTGCTCGTGCTCCATGTTCCGCGCGTCGCGGCGTTGGCTGTTTTGGCGGTCCTGGTCCATGGGCGCTACCACTCGATCGTCTCGATAGGCACGGGATTTTGCTGGACCGTCTCGCTCTCCACGCGACCACTCTTAAAGCGGATCAGGCGATCGGCCATGGGCGCGAGCGCGGAGTTGTGCGTGATGATAATGACCGTAATGCCCTGCTTGCGGCAGGTATCCTGCAGCAGCTGCAAGATCTGCTTGCCGGTTTTATAGTCGAGCGCGCCCGTGGGCTCGTCGCACAGGAGCAGCTTGGGGTTCTTTGCCAGTGCGCGGGCGATGGACACGCGCTGCTGCTCGCCGCCCGAAAGCTGTGCCGGAAAGTTGCCCAGGCGTTCGCCCAGGCCAACCTGGCGAAGCGTCTGTTCGGCATCGAGCGAATCGGGGCAGATTTGCGCCGCGAGCTCGACGTTTTCGAGCGCCGTCAGGTTGGGGACCAGATTGTAGAACTGGAAAACAAAGCCGACGTCGGCGCGGCGGTATTCCACGAGCTGTGCCTCATTGGCAGAGCTCACATCGCGCCCGTCCACTGTCACGGAGCCGGAGGTTACCGTATCCATGCCGCCCAGGATGTTGAGCGCCGTGGTCTTGCCGGCACCCGAGGCGCCCAGGATAATGGCGAGCTCACCGCGCTCAACGGTAAAGCTCGCGCCGTCGAGCGCATGGATGCGGGCATCGCCCTCGCCGTATGCTTTGATGACGTCTTTGAATTCGATATAGGCCATCGATCGGTTCCCATCTGGTCGGATAACTCTTTAGTATTACCCATTTCACGCCGACCAAAAAGGGACAGGTTCATTTTGGCAGGTTTTATATGGGGAAACGGGGAGCGCAGGCAAGCGCCGGGAGGCAGAGAAATCATCAACGGGGTCAGGCCGACCGCCAAACACAACGCACGCATCTCTATCTGTCAGCAAAATCATTCGAACAGCTGTTCGTTTCTATGATATGATTCAGCTATCTAAGCAGGCCAATACGCAGAAAGGCGGCCAACATGGCGTTCGACTTTAAGAAGGAATGCAAGGAGCTCTACAGACCTGCAAGCAAGCCGAGTATCATAACTGTCCCGCCTATGAGCTACGTTGCCGTTCGCGGAAAGGGCGACCCAAATACCGAAGGTGGCGAGTATCAAAATGCCCTGCCGCTGCTTTACGGCATCGCCTATACCGTCAAGATGTCAAAGAAAGGCTCAAGGAGTATCGAGGGCTATTTCGACTTTGTGGTACCGCCGCTCGAGGGCTTCTGGTGGCAAGACTCCCCGAGCGGCGACATCGATTATGTACGCAAGGACGATTTCAACTTTATCTCGTGCATCCGCCTGCCCGATTTCGTCACTCAGGATGACTTTGACTGGGCGGTCGCGGAAGCCACGGCCAAAAAGAAACTGGACTTTTCTGCCGTCGAGCTGCTTAAAGTTGACGAGGGTCTCTGCGTTCAATGCATGCACACCGGGCCCTACGACAACGAACCGGCGACCGTAGACGCTATGCATGAATACGCGACCGAGCTGGGCTATGTCCCCGACCTCTCAGACACCCGTTTACATCACGAAATCTATCTCTCCGATCCACGCAAATGTGCACCGGAGAAACTTAAGACTGTGGTTCGTCATCCTATCAAGCGCGCTGAATAGCGTGGAGCGTCATTTCACGCGCTAGGTTTTAAGCCAGCCAACCAGCCGCCTCCTGGGCCGTCCGGTAATTATCTTGACGCGGCCCGTCGCATCTTATAAGTTTGTTTTGCTAAAGCTGGAAAGCCTCTCAACGATGCGCAACTCCAGCTCTTTTTCTATCAAGAGGCTTAATGAAATACCAGAAGTCGCGGATATCCATCAACGAACAAATAGCACTATTGACAGAAAACAAGGGTCTTAAGTGCTCTGATCAAAGCGAACTCGAGCGAGCTTTGGTCGAAGCCAACCACTACAGACTGTCGGCCTACTGGTTTCCCTACAAAACCAAATGCAAGTCCGGGATTACCATCTTTCGCGAAGGCACAACATTCGAAACCATCATCTACACGTATGAATTTGACCGAGCCCTCCGGCAGTTAATGTTTGATGCGGTCGGCAGTGCGGTCGGCAGAATTGAGATCTACCTCAGAAGCAGAATTGCCTATCTTGCCTCTGAGGAACGCGGGCCTTTCTGTTACCCAGATGTCGCCATAACGAGGCTCAACTCGGCATGCCCGTCGAGCTCTGCGCCTCACTGGGCTACGCAGCCGTCTTTGGCAGCGCCACCAATACGCTGCTCGCACCCATCCTTATTGGCTGCGAAGTCTTCGGCTTTGGTAACTTGCCGATGTTCATTATTGTCTGCGTTGTGGCTTACCTGTTCAACATGGATAAGTCGATCTATGCCCTGCAGAAGCGGGCGTAGAAAGATGTCCAAGCAAGTGGTCTCAACCGGAAACGGCATCCCACTCTAAGGCTGTATTCCGGGACACGGTTTCCGTTTGGGACGCCATTCGGAAAGCGCATCCCGTTCTTTCACGGCGTCTTGGCTATGCAAAGTGCTCGAGCGTTACTCCTCGTACGCGCTCTCAAGCCGAAGCAGCCACTCCTTGCGGTCAAGCCCGCCGGCATATCCGTTGAGCGAACCATCGGCGGCAACCACGCGATGGCACGGCACGATAATCGAAATGGGATTGCGTGCAACCGCAGCCCCCACGGCACGCGGGGACACAACGGGAGCCTCGTTTCCCGGCACACGATGTCGAGCCGCAACTCGCTGGGCTATCTCACCGTACGTAGCGACCTCGCCACGCGGGATAGAAAGCAGCTCAAACCAAACCTCGCGCTGAAACGCCGTGCCAATCATATGCAACGGCGGCGTAAACCGAGGCTCCTGCCCCGCAAAATAAGCATTCAGCCAAGCCCAAGAACGCTCAAGCACCGAAGAAGCCGCACCATTTGCCGGATCCACCGAAGACATACCGCCGGCGCCAGAAACCGCATCGGCACCTTCAACGTGCTCCGCATCTTCTTTGAGCAGCGTAGAGCCAAAGTGCTCCTGTCCCTCAAACCAAAGCCCCGTCAGACCGCGGCCATCAGCGGCAAGCAAGATTTCGCCCAAAGGCGAAGCAAACGTCGTCGTGACCACCTGCGGCTCCTTTCAAAACTCCGCAAACATAATACCGCGAACTGTGCAGACAACCCCGCAGATACGTCTGGGCGGGCTCGTAATTGTTTAAGCGAGGCTGTTTTCCCCAATCAAGCGAAGAAGACGCGGGGCATCGACGCCAGAGCGGTACCTCTATCAGCTGAGCTCTAATACTTTCCCGAGAAGTGAACGAGTAAAATCGAAGCCCCGGAGCATCCACACCTTTAGACCGCAAAACCGCAGGATTCGCGCAACAAAACCGCAGGAAATGGCGGTCAAAATATGCCAATGCTTCGGGGGTCCAAATAAGGTCGTTCACTTCTCGGGAAACCATTCACCTTCGATTTGCTGTTTGCGGGCATCGGCAGCGGCTTCATGCTCCAAAAGACGACGTTCGCGATCAAACGACCACCAACAGCGCGCTGTTGACCGCTATGTATGAACAACAGACATCCTCCACTCATCTATACTCAAGAGCGTGTGCGCATCGCCCCCGAAAAACGATGAGAGTCGAGGCCCCATGCAGCAGCTCACCGAGCAAGAAAAGAAACGCATCCAGCGGTACTGCACATACCCCAAAATCGCAGCGACCGCACTCGTCATGTCGTTCGTAGCATGCCTGTTGATGTTGCCGCTCCAAATGGTCAACGATATCGCGTTCCACCAAAAGGAATTCCAACCCGCGGGCATATATACCGCCATCGCACTCACCGTAATCGAACTCGCCATCTTTTGCTATTGCGCTCTTGCGCCGCGCTTTGGAATGCAGGGCAAACAGTGGAAGGAACTGCAGAGCAGGCTTGCGGTGGCCCAGAC
>URTZ01000098.1 GCA_900550825.1 uncultured Collinsella sp.
CTTGGTGACGTCTCCAGCGTGGCGCAGCACCGTGATGATGGCGTAGATAAAGTCGATGGCCGCGGTGACGCCGCCGGCGACGACCATCAGCAGCGCCAGCGTACGGTAGCGTTCAAAGCTGAGACCGTACATAAAGCTCATGAGGGGAATACCGGGACCTGCCATAAATGCGGCGCACACGCCGGTGATGACCACGATCAGCGCCATAACGGCAACAATAATCAGGTCAAAGCGACGACGCTTGCGAGGATTAGCCCAAATGCTCGACAAGCGCAGGAGCTGCGGTTTATAGACAAATCCAATGCTCAACAGAATAGCCTGAGCTGGAAAAAACAGGGCATTAAAGTACAACTGGTATTTGTAGGCCAGTGTTCCTTCCATCACAAACTTGGGCATGCTCTCGATAAGATTGAACAGGAATAACGCGCCAAAGAGTGGGGCGCACTGGACAAACAGGTGGCCGACCTCGCGCAGGCTTACGCGGCGCGATTTTTCGGTCTCGAGCAGGGCGAGCGGCGCGGTGACCAGCACGAGCGAGGCGATCGCGGCGATGCCCATGGCCATGGCCGCGATGGGCATGCTACGCGTGAAGAACAGCGCCACGCTGAAGACCGCGATGACGCCGACGGAGCGTAGCGTTTGACTCATTCCAGCCAAGTAGAGCTTGTCGGCCTGCTGCAGGCGGCCTTCGTACACGTCGGCGACGCCGTCGATGACCTTATACAGGTAGACGCCCAGGCCGATCGTCGCCATCTGCGCGTCATAGCCGCGGGCGCTGCTATACATGAGGCCGCAGCCTAGGGCGAGCGCTCCGCAGATCCAACGATTGAGCTGGTAGGAGGCGAAGGACGTCTTTTCGTCGATGTCCGAGACCTGGAAATTGCGCACGCCGTAGTTGCACGCGATCATGATGAGCGTGCCGGTGACAAAGGCGATGGAGAACTTGCCGGCTTTTTCGGCGCCCACGAGCTGCGTAGACACGATGGTGAGCAACGGAAACGCCAGACCCCACACGGCGGTGCCGAGGGTGTTCCAAAGATAGTCGCGGCTGGTGGCGTGCTCTTCGTATTCAGCCTCTTGCGTGGAGAACCCGCCGCCGTAGACGGCGCCGAGCAGACGGTTCCACCAAGCGTTGACCATGCGGCGGACGGGGCCGGGCTCCCGATCGCGTTCGCGCCGGCGACGTGTGGCTTGGCTGCTATCGGGCCCGCCGGCGTTGCGCTGACTCAGCTCTTGGATGCGTGCGAGTTCCTCGGCAGTGTGCGAGGCAGGGAAGAGGCCGTTCTCGATGCGGCCGCCCCGGGCCTTCGCGGCGCCGTCCTTCGATGCAGCGGGGTTGGAGGTGCCGTTGCGGCGGGCGATGGCGCGGCGGATGCTATCGAGGGGCGTGATGCTCAAGGCGGAGTCCTTTCTATTGCTGCGCTCTAGTATAGACGCGGCGGTGTTTGCTCGTGTTTTTGAACGGATTGTTCAATATTTCGGCAGGCGGCAGAAAATTGTCGGTAAGCGTGCGGTATCCTGTTCAAGTTTTATGACACCCCCGATGCCGCCCTCGCGGTACCAAGGAGCTTTTACCCATGGACGTCGCCGCATTTTTGCTGGCTCTTGTGCCTATCATCTGGCTTGTCGTGATGCTGCTGTGCTTTAAATGGCCGGCCTGGAAAGCCGCGATTGGTTCGTTTGTTCTTTCGTGCGTGCTCGCCTTTGCGTGGTGGCATTTGCCGGTGGCGCAGATAGCCACGGCCTCGCTCGAGGGCTTTTTGATGGCGCTGTGGCCCATCGTGTTGGTGATTATCGCCGCCGTCTTTACGTATAACCTCTGCGTTCGCACGGGCGCCATGGACGTGATCGGCAGCATGATCACCTCCATCAGCAGCGATCGCCGTCTGCTGGCGCTGCTCGTGGCGTGGTGTTTCGGCGGCTTTATGGAGGGCATGGCTGGCTTTGGTACCGCTGTCGCCATTCCCGCCGGCATGCTCGCGGGCCTTGGTTTTGAGGCCGTGCCTGCCGTGCTGATCTGCCTGCTGGCCAACGGCGTGCCCACGCCCTACGGCTCCATCGGCATCCCCACGGTGTCCGTTGCCGACCTGGTGGGTCTGGATTCCCTGCACCTGGCGACCGTTCAGCTGGTGCAGCTCGCCCCGTTCTTTGTGGTGATGCCGCTATTTATTGTGCTGGTTGCGGGCCGTGTTGCCGATGACCAGGGCAATGCCGCGAGTGTGGGCGAGCGTCTGCACGGTGTTGCCGGCGTGGCGTTGCTCTCCGGCGTGTCGTTTGTCGGCGCGGCTCTGGTCGTTGCCATGTTTGTGGGCCCCGAGCTGGCCGTGGTCGTAGGATCCATCGTTTCGCTCGCGCTGACAGCTGCGCTTGCCATGCGTGCCGAGAAGTCGGGGCATTTGGACGCACGCTTCCATATGAATATCGAGGCCGGCGAACAGCTCACCGTTAAATCGGCGCTTTCGGCCTGGTCGTGCTTCATTCTGATTTTTGTACTGCTGCTGGGTACGTCCAACCTGGTGCCCGCCGTGCATGCCGCGCTTGCGCCCTTTGCAAGCCACGTGCAGGTGTATTGCGGCGAGAACCCCGGTACGCTTACGTTTTCGTGGATTAACACGCCGGGTGTTTGGATCTTCCTGGCCGCGTTTGTCGGCGGTGCCATTCAGGGTGCTTCGCCACGCATGATGGGCGAGGTGCTGGCCGCGACTGTCAAGCAGATGATGCCGACGGTTATCACGATGCTTTCGGTGCTGGGTTGCGCCAAGGTGATGGGCTACGCGGGCATGATCTCTTCGATCAGCGCATTTTGCATCGCTGTCGCCGGTGGTCTGTACCCGATTCTGGCTCCGTGGATCGGCGCAGTCGGTGCGTTCGTGACCGGTTCGGGCACGTCCTCGGGCATGCTGTTTGGTCCCATTCAGAGCCAGGCCGCCACTGCGCTGGGTGTGAGCGACTACTGGATGGTCGCATTGAACGCCCTGGGCGTCGCCGCCGGTAAGATGATCTCGCCGCAAACCCTCGCCATTGGTCTTGCCGCCGTGCACGTGCGCGGTAAGGATGCCGAACTCCTGGGCGCCGTCCTGCCCTACGCCGCCGGCATGCTGGTCCTGATGAGCGCCATAGCCATGCTCGGTCAAGGCCTGCCGCTGTAGTCGGCACTTAGGGACGTTCCTTATGTGCCGGCACTTTGGGAACGTCCCTAAGTGCCGGCATCCTGGGGCACTCCATGGCTGTTGCCTGTTCAAGAGTGTCCCCAACGACTAGTCGTTTAAGAACGTCCCCAATGACTAGGCCGCTTGCCTGCGATTTTTGACCGTTGGGCGGGCTTGCCGCCCTTGCCGCAAAAACGTTTTTGCATATCGGGTACAACGGGCTTTACGTGAGTAAAGTGCGCGTCGCGTCCACGTGTCGCGTTTTTAAAGGAGGCCCCATGCCTGGTGTTACCCCTGCAGAAGTTCTGTCCAACTTTGGTATTACGCTCGTTGAAGATCCCGCCGAGAATCAACCCCGTCTGCTGGTCGATCTACCCGCCGCGGAGCTCGTCGAGCACGCTATCCGCCGCGAAGAAGGCCGCATGGCATCCAACGGCGCGCTCGTGATCGAGACGGGGGAGCGCACTGGTCGTTCGCCCAACGATCGTTTTATCGTTGACACCCCCGATGTCCACGACAAGATTGCCTGGGGTGCGGTCAACCGCCCACTGTCCGTCGAGAGCTATGAGGCCATCAAGGCCGGCATCGTCGACTATCTCAACGAGCGCGACGTGTTCGTCACCCGCGGCATGGCGGGCGCCGACCGCAACCACACGCGTCGCCTGCTCGTTGCCTGCGAGCGTGCCAGCCAGGCACTCTTTATTAAGCAGATGCTCGCCCGCCCGCTTGCCCGCGAAATCGCGCGCACCGGCGAACCCGACTTCTGCGTGCTCGCAGCGCCCGGTTACCAGTGCGACCCCGCCATCAAGGGCCTCAACTCCAGCGCCGCCGTGGTCATCAACTTCCAGGAGCGCGTGATTTTGGTCGCGGGTACCGGCTACTCCGGCGAAATCAAAAAGTCCATCTTCAGTGTCATGAACTACCTGCTGCCTGTCGAGGACGACGTGCTGCCCATGCATTGCTCGGCCAGCATGGACCCCGTCACGCACGAGACCGCCGTGTTCTTTGGCCTGTCCGGCACCGGCAAGACCACGCTTTCGGCCAATCCCACGCGCCTGCTGATCGGCGACGACGAGCACGGTTGGTCCGACATGGGCATCTTTAACATCGAGGGTGGCTGCTACGCCAAATGCGAGGGCCTGGACGCCTTCCACGAGCCCGAGATCTTCAACGCCGTCCGTTTTGGCGCCATTTGCGAAAACGTGGTGCTCGACGAGAACCGCAAGCCCAACTACGACGACATCTCGATCACGCACAACACGCGCGTGGCATACCCTGTGGAGCACATTCCCAACGCGTGGACCAAGGGCATGGGCACCACTCCAAGCGTCGTGCTCTTCCTGACCTGCGATGCCTTTGGCGTGCTGCCGCCCATCTCGCGCCTGACGGCCGACGCCGCCATGTATCACTTTGTGACGGGCTTTACGGCCAAGATCCCCGGCACCGAGGTTGGCGTCACCGAGCCCACGCTCACGTTCTCTTCGCTGTTTGGCGAGCCGTTTATGCCGCTCGACCCCATGGTCTACGCTAAGATGCTCGGCGAGCGCATCGCCGACGGTCGCACCCGCGTCTATCTGGTCAACACCGGCTGGATCGGCGGCGGCTACGGCGTTGGCCATCGCATTGAGCTGGCCTACACGCGCGCCCTGGTCGCGCGCGCCCTCGACGGCACCATCGAGGACAGCGAGTTCGTCCACGACGATATCTTTAACGTCGACATTCCCACCACGTGCCACGGTGTGCCCGACGGCATCCTGGTGCCGCGCCAGTACTGGCAGAGCACCGCTCGCTACGACGAGGCCGCGCACAACCTGGCGGTGATGTTCGAGGAGAACTTCGAGAAGAAGTACTCTCACCTGCCCGAGTCCGTCAAAGCCGCCGGCCCGCACGCCCAGGTGTCCGCCGAGGCCCGTCATCGCGGCCGCGGCCTGCTGGGACTCCGCCTGTAACCACCACAAAGGGGACAGGCACCTTTGTGGTGGTTTTGCTCGAGCGGATAACTCGGGTTACAATACGCCTGACATATCGCCCCCTTCTCCGGATGGGGGCAGCGTAAGCGCTCTTGTGGCGGCACCGTAGGACTTTGAAGGTGGCCGTCGTAAGGGCGCTTTTTGTTTAGGCGCCCGCATTCGGGTGCACGCTATGAAGGGAGAGCACATGAAGAGTTTTGTTGCCGAGGATTCGTTTTGGGAGTTGTTCCCGCAGGCGGCTATCGGAGTTGTGGTCGTAAAGGGCATGAAGCCCGCGGCACAGATTCCCCAGGAAGACGTGGATGCGATCGCCGCGTTGCTCGACCGCGCCAACATTGATGCGGAGCGTCACCTGACGAGCGACACCATCAGCGAGAACGCGCCGGTCAAGGCGTGGCGTGAGGCGTATCGTCAGTTTAAGACCAAGAAGGGTGCGCGGTGCTCCATCGAGAACCTGCTCAAGCGCGTGCTCAAAGGCAAGTCGATCGGCCACATCACGCCGGCGGTGGACATCTACAATACGGTTTCGCTGACCTACGCGCTGCCCGTGGGCGGTGAGGATCTGCATGCTATTGAGGGTAATTTGCGCCTGACGGTGACCGACGGCGGCGACGCGTTCCTGCCGCTTGGTGAGGAGACGGACGATCCGACGCTGCCCGGTGAGCTTGCCTATATCGATGACGCGGGTGCTGTGTGCCGTTGCTGGAACTGGCGCGACGGCGTTCGCACGGCGCTGTCCGACGATTCGGCGGACGCTTTCCTGGCGATTGAGTGCGTGGAGCCCGAGCGGATGGGGGATTGCCAGGCCGCAATCGATCGCCTTGCTGAGTTGCTTGAGCGTTATCTTGGCGCCACAGTTGTCGTCAAGACGCTGGTGACGCACGAGAATCCGTGCGTGGAGCTGTAGGAATTCCTGCGGCCCGCGTTCGTCGTAAACCACCACAAAGGGGGACAGGCACCTTTGTGGTGGTTTTTATGTTGATGGGTTAACAAATGGGATATCTGGGTATGGAGGACTCCTCGGTACGGCTAAGATGTTTACCCGTTAGCATCATGTAAGCGAAAGGTGGTCGTCACCATGCAGTGGAACGACGAGACACGTTTTGAGGACTTTGTCGGACTGATCAGCGGCCTCTACAAGGAGATTCAGCGCATCAAGACGTCCGAAGGTGCAAGGCTGGGCCTCAAGGGCTCCGACGTCATGTGCCTGTACTATCTTGAGCGCAGCAAGGACGGCCTGACTGGCGCCGACCTCGCCCGCATGGCCGGCGTTACCCGTGCCGCCGTTTCGCGCACACTGGCACATCTGGAGGAGGGTGGCTACGTCGAGGTCGACGACTCGGGCGATGCTGCCGTCAAGTACCGCGCTCCGGTTCGCCTGACTGCCCTGGGCGGCGAGAGCATGAGCGAGGCCGATCGCATCATTCGCGAAGTGCTCGACACCACCGGTAAGGCCATGGGCGTGGAGCAGCGCGAGCAGATGTACGCGTCGCTGCGTACGATTCTCAACACCCTGCGCGAGATCTAGAGCCGCGCTGGCGCTAGCTTTCAGCCAACAACTGCATCGTCCCGTTTGAGCGCGTATGCCGTGCTGGGACATTGTTGTCAAAATTCCCTGCGCGAGACCTGCGCAAGAAAGGATTCGCTATGTCCGTTCGCATTATTACCGATTCCGCCAGCGATATGACGCCGGCTGAGCACCCCGCTCTGCGTGTTCTGCCGCTGTCCGTCACCTTTGGCTCCGACGTGTATATGGATGGCGTCGATATCGATCACCAGCGCTTTTACGAGATGCTCGTGGAGCGCGACGAGTTGCCCAAGACCGGTCAGGTCAACCCGTACGCCTTTTCGCAGGCGATTGCCGAGGTTCGTGAGGCCGGCGACGAGGCGGTGATTATTACCGTGGGCGCCAAGCTTTCGGGCACCAACCAGAGTGCTCGCACGGCGCTTGCCGAGGCACCGGGCGGCGACGTGTTCGTCGTGGACAGCAATAACGTTACCTTGGGCGAGCGCGTGCTGGTCGAGTATGCGCTGCGCCTGGTGGACGAGGGCCGTAGTGCGGCCCAGATCGCGGCGGCGGTCGAGGCCGTCCGTGACCGTGTGGTGGTTATCGGCCTGCTCGAGACGCTGGAATACCTGGTGCGCGGCGGCCGCCTGTCTGCTGCGGCGGGCGCTGTGGGTACGCTGCTCAACGTGAAGCCGGTCGTGGCCGCCGAGGACGGCCTCATC
>URTZ01000099.1 GCA_900550825.1 uncultured Collinsella sp.
CCCCCGTGGCCGCCCTGTGGCGTAGCTAGTTTTTAGCTTTGATTGCCGTTTGGCATTAGGCGGATGCGGAGGCCTTGTCGGTCGTTGCCTTGCCGTTGCTCTGCTGGCCCTCAAAATGCTTGTAGCACCAGCTGGTGACCAGCGGGGTCAAAATAGCCGTCACGATTGCGCAGGCGGCAACCTGTGCCGTAGCCGTCGCGAGCACCGCACCGCCGTACAAGGCCTCGTTGACGCTTGCCATGGCAGCAGGCGTGGCCACATTGGCTCCAGCGCAGCTCGAAATGGCCGCACCTGCGACACCCGTACCACCCGTGTGCTTATCGACCGCGATAACGGGAATTGCAAAGACCACCGAGCAGATCACGCCGAGCAGAATACCGGGAAGACCGCCATTAATGAGCTGGCCAAAGGTCATGGTCGAGCCCATGGCAAAGAAGACGAGCACGATGACGGCGGAAAGTGCCGGTGCCATCATCTTCTTAAAGCTCGGGAAGAGGTTGCCCAGAATAATGCCGACGACGATCGGCAGGATGGCACCCACGAGCGACCAGCCGATCGGAGCCTGACCGGCAGCGCCGAGCACGATCATCGTGACCGGAGGGCCGACAACGAGCGTGGTGATTGCGACAGCGCCACGCTCGGCCTCATTGCCCATGGTGCCCATCAGACCAGCGTACATAGCGTTGTTGGCGCCGGTGCAAGCCGCCAGCATCACCATGGCAGAGATGCCAAACAGGTTGTCGTTGAACACATAAAGAATGAGCAGCGACACGGCAACGACCACGATTTGCTTGACGGCGATGATGATGGCACCGCGGGCAGCGGCGGCAGGAGCACTCTTAAACGAAATCGTCGTACCGACGATGAGCAAAAAGGCGCCAACGAGCGGGCCTGCACCCTGCTGGGTCATGCCAAGCGTAAAGCTGCCGAGCGTTTTGAACAGGTCAGGGAACAGCGTGTTGAGCAGGCAGCCCAACAAAAGCGGCACCAAAATATTGGCACCCGGGATGGAGGACATCTTAAAGAACGGCTCCTTTGCCGCCGGCGCCTCCACCGCAGTCGATTCACTCATATATATCTCCTTTGGATGCATGCGAATCGTAGCCGCACGCGCCTATGTCAGAAAGAAGGCGACGGTCCCGAGTCGCAGGGGCCGTCGCCGAATAATCGTCGTGGGGTATTACCCGTCCAGGACGATGCCGCCGTCGCAGTCACCAATCTCGCCGTTCACGAAGCTGGCGAGGTCGGAAGCGAAGAACAGCACCATCTGCGCAGGCTCGCTGGCCTGGGCGGCGCGGCCCAGAGGAATACCGTTGATGATGCGCTGAGAGTTCTCGTCAGAGAGAATCGAGGTCATATCGGTCAACGTGAGCGACGGGCACACAGCGTTGCAGCGAACGCCGAACCTACCGCCCTCCTTGGCGACTGCCTTGGTTAGACCGTTAACACCGGCCTTGGAGCTCGCGTAAGCCGCGGTGCCGAGCAGGCCGCCGCCGATCTTGCCAGCAACAGAGCTCACGTTGACGATAGTGCCGGCATGGGCAGCCTTAAAGTGCGGGTACACGGCGTTCATCATGGTAAAGGTGCCGTTGAGGTTGATGTCGATGGTACGGCGCCACTCGGTGTCGTCGATCTCGTCGAACTTCTTGGTGCTGATGACGCCAGCGCAGTTGATCAGGATATTGGTTTGCGGCAGGTCTGCGAAAATCTGTTCGACGGTCTCGCGCGCCTTGGGCGCATCAGCGACATCGAGCTGATAAAACTTGTTGCCCTCGCCAAGCTCGGCCACAGCGGCCTCGCCCTTAGCAGCGTTCCTTGCGATGAGCGCGACATGTCCGCCGCCCGCGACGATGCCCTTGGCGATCTCGAGGCCAATGCCCTGAGTGCCGCCCGTGACAATCGCGGTCTTGCCCGTGAAGTCAAATGCCATGACTCCATCCCCCTTTATATAAGGTGTCTCCTCGCGGGAAGTTGGAGCATCGCACGTGGCGATTATATGAGTCCCAGTCGTCATGGTGGTGACAACCCCTCGCCTAACCGCGTGCATGATAGTTCTTTGAAACGCTGCAATTCTTGAATGATTTTAATTCTTTATGCGTTCTTTATATTGCCTAGCAACCAGGTAGTTTTTGGGACATGCCTAGAGATCTGCCCTTAACTTTGCTGGCACCGACGGTGTACGGAGGTCGCCTAAAGGTAGTTTTCTAGGCATGTCCCAAAATCTACCGTATATGGCGCGCGTGCAGGGGTATCATCTTTCACCGAAAATAGTTTCTAGTGTTAGGGGTTTTCGGTGGAAGATACCGATTTCCATGAGCTTGGGCGTCAGCTCTTTACCGAGTTTGGCAGCATGCACCAGCGCGTTTCGCGCTTTGCCGACCAGGCTCTGGGTGGCGAGATGGCCGTCATGCGCGCCCTCATGCGCGCCGGCGGCTCGCTCACGCCGAGCGAACTCGCTGATCGCGCCTGGGTCTCGAACGCCCGCATTGCCAATATCCTACGCGCTCTCGAAGCCAAGGGCTGGGTTGAGCGTGAGCACTCAAAGACCGACCGTCGTCGCGTACACGTCATAGTGACCGACAAGGGATTCCAGGATCTCGAAATCAAACGCCGGGAATTCGAGGACCGCACCGCGGCTTTCCTCGAACAGCTCGGCGAAACAGATACCCAAGAGATGGTGCGTCTTCTAAGGCGTGCCAACGAAATTATCGACCACAATCAAGAAAGGAGAGATGCCGAGTGAGGATTCTCAAGCTCTTTAAAAAGCATGTCCTGGCACTGTTTGCAGCTATCGTACTTATCGTAATCAGCTGCAACGCCGATCTGGCGCTGCCTACCTATATGAGCGACATCGTCGACGTGGGCGTGCAGCAAGGCGGCATCGCCTCGCCCGTGCCCGACACCATTCGCGCCGAATCGCTCGACGACCTCGAACTCTTTATGAGCGCCAAGGACGCCAAAGCTGTGGAGGCCGTGTTTAGTAAGGCGGACAATAACGGCATTCGAACGTACAAGGGCACCGAGGAGGAGCGCGGCGACGGCGACAAGATTGCCGACATCATGAGCCTGCCTGAGACCGTCGTGCTCGCCTTCAACCAGGGCATTGACGCCGACTCCATGGGCGACATGACCGGCGCATCCACCGAGGCAAGCGATGGCGGCGCCGCTCAGGCCATGCCCACCCCCGAGCAGATGGCAGCGATGACGCCCGAGCAGCTCGCCGAGATGCAGCAGAAGGCCGCAGCCGCGCAGAGCATGCAAAAGCAGATCGACGCCGACGGCGGTAAGATCACCATGAAGAGCCTGCGCCTAGGCGTTGAAGGCGGTCTTATCGATCAGGGCAAGCTCGTCGAGGGCGCCAACGATATGGCTGACAAAATGGGCTCCATGTCGGGCTCCATCGTCACCCAGCGCGCCGTGAGCTACGTGCAGGACGAGTACAAGGCACAGGGCATCGACCCCGCTGACGTGCAGAACGCCTACCTGGGCCGCATGGCGACCACGATGTTTGGTCTGTGTCTGGTGTCGCTGGTCGCCACCATCCTGACCGGCGCCGTGGCTTCGCGCACCGCCTGCTCCATCGCCCGCGACCTGCGCCGCGAGACCTTCAACAAGGTTATGCACTTCTCGCCGGCCGAGGTGGGCAAGTTTAGCCAGGCCTCGCTCATCACCCGCTGCACCAACGACATTCAGCAGATCCAGATGGCCGCAACCCTGTTTATCCGCATGTGCCTGATGGCTCCCGTCATGGGCATCGTCGCCGTCATGCGCGTCCTGGCCAACCATACCGGCCTGGAGTGGACCATCGCTGTGGCCATCATCGCGGTTTCGGCTGTCGTCGGCGTGCTCATGGGCCTCACCATGCCCAAGTTCAAAAAGATGCAGAGCTTTGTTGACCGTGTGAACCTTACCGCCCGTGAGCTGCTCGACGGCCTTATGCCCATCCGCTCGTTCAACCGCGAGGAGCATGAGCTCGAGCGTTTTGACAAGGCTTCGCTCGACCTGATGACCACACAGCTCTACACCAACCGCGCCATGAGCTTTATGATGCCGCTCATGATGCTCGTCATGAACTGCATCACCGTGCTTATCGTCTGGTTTGGCGCGCAGGGCGTGTCCGACGGCGTGATGCAGGTCGGCAACATGATGGCGTTTATCTCCTACACCATGCAGATCGTCATGGCGTTTATGATCCTCACCATGGTTTCGGTCATCCTGCCCCGCGCCGAGGTCGCAGCCGAGCGCGTGGAAGAGGTCATCACCTGCCCCACGAGCATCAACGACCCCGCCTCGCCCAAACTGCCCGCTGCCAGCGCGCCGCGCGGTGAGCTCACCTTCCGCGACGTGAGCTTCCAGTATCCCGATGCCCGCGCCGACGTCATTAGCGGCGTGAACTTCACCACGCATGCCGGCCAGATGCTCGGCATCATTGGCTCCACGGGCTCGGGCAAGTCCACGCTCGTGCAGCTCATCCCGCGCCTGTACGACGTCACGGGTGGTAGCATTTCGCTCGACGGCATCGACGTGCGTGACATGACCCTTTCCGAGCTGCGCCGCCGCATTGGTTACATCCCGCAGCAGGGTCGCCTGTTCTCGGGCACCGTCGAGAGCAACCTCAAGTTTGCCGGCGACATGGTGAGCGATGAGGACATGCGCGAGGCCGCGCGCATCGCCCAGGCCGAGGACTTTATCGCCGAGCGCGAGGGCGGCTACGACTCCCCCATCAGCCAGGGCGGCTCCAATGTTTCTGGTGGTCAGCGCCAGCGCCTGGCCATCGCCCGCGCGTTGGCCAAAAAGCCCGAGGTCGTGGTTTTCGATGATTCGTTTAGCGCCCTCGACTACAAGACCGACGCTCGCTTGCGCGAAGAGCTTGCCAAGAACGTTACCGACGCCGCGCTCGTGGTCGTGGCCCAGCGCATCGCGACCATCATGCACGCCGACCAGATCATCGTGCTCGACGACGGCCACGTAGTGGGCACCGGCACGCACGAGGAACTGCTGCACAACTGCCCGGCATACCTGGAGATCGCACAGTCGCAGCTTTCCGCCGAAGAGTTGGGGCTTACCCAAGAAGAGATTGAAGCCGTCATGGAAGGAGGCGAGCGCTAATGGCAGACGAGACCAAGACTCAGATTCCCAAGCCCACCCGCCAGCGTGGTCCCATGGGCCGCATGGGTGGCATGCGCCGTGGCGAAAAGGCCAAGGACTTTAAGGGCACCATGAGGCAGCTGCTCGGCTATATCGGCCAGCACAAGATTGCCGTGTTTGCCGCCGTCGCCTTTGCCGTGTGCTCGGTCATCTTTAACATTGTGGGACCCAAGGTGCTCGGCCAGGTTACGACCAAGCTGTTTGAGGGCCTGGTTGCCAAAGTCAACGGTACCGGCGATGTCGACTTTAACTGGATCGCCAAGACGCTCGGCTTTTTGCTCTGCCTGTACCTGGCGAGCTCTATCTGCAGCCTCATCCAGGGCTGGCTCATGACCGGTGTCACGCAAAAGATTTGCTACCGCATGCGCAAGGAGATCGCCGCCAAGATTGCCGTCGTGCCGATGAGCTACTTCAACGGTCACAGCAAGGGCGATGTGCTCAGCCGCATCACCAACGACGTCGATACGCTCGGCCAGTCGCTCAACCAGAGCGTGACGCAGCTTATTACGTCCGTCACGCAGATTATCGGCGTGCTCGTCATGATGCTGTCGATCAGTCTGCCGCTCACCGGCGTCACCGTGCTCACGCTGCCGGCCGCCGCGATTATCTTGATGGTGATGATTCACTTCTCGCAGCCGTACTTCCGCGAGCAGCAGCAGGTCCTGGGCGCCGTCAACGGCATTATCGAGGAGGATTTTGCCGGCCAGAACGTTATTCAGGTGTTCGACCGCGCCGAAGCCTCAATCGAGGAGTTCGACCGTCAAAACGACCGTCTCTTTATTAGTGGCTGGCGCTCGCAGTTCCTGTCGGGCCTGATGATGCCGCTTATGAGCCTGGTGGGCAACATGGGCTACGTGGGCGTCGTCGTGGTGGGCGCACAGCTCGCGCTAACCGGCAATGCCACGCCCGGCGATATCCAGAGCTTTATCCAGTACGTTCGCAACTTTACGCAACCCGTGCAGCAGCTGGGCAACGTGAGCAACACGATGCAGTCGATGGCCGCTGCCACCGAGCGCGTCTTTGAGTTCTTGGCCGCGCCCGAGGAGGAGCAGAAGGCCGACGCGCAGATTCCCGAGAGGCGTCCCGGCCACGTGGAGTTCGACCATGTCAAGTTTGGCTACACGCCCGACAAGACCATCATCCACGACTTTAGCTGCGAGGCGCAGCCCGGCCAGACCATCGCCATCGTCGGCCCCACCGGCGCCGGCAAGACCACGCTCATTAAGCTGCTGCAGCGCTTCTACGACGTGGACGGCGGTTCGCTGCGCGTCGAGGGCGTCGACGTGCGCGACTGGGACCGCGCGGCGCTGCGCGGCGAGTTTGCCATGGTGCTGCAGGACACCTGGCTGTTTAACGGTACCATCCGCGAGAACATCCGTTACGGACGCCCCGATGCGAGCGATGCCGAGGTCGAAGCCGCTGCACGTGCCGCACGCTGCGACCACTTTATCCATACGCTCGCCGGCGGTTACGACTTTATGATCAACGAGGAGGGCACTAACCTGTCGCAGGGTCAGCGCCAGCTCGTGACCATCGCCCGTGCCATTTTGGCCGACCGCCCGGCGCTGATTCTGGACGAGGCGACCTCCAACGTTGACACTCGTACCGAGGAGCTTATTCAGCGCGCCATGGATGCGCTGATGCAGGGCCGCACCAGCTTTGTTATCGCACATCGCCTGTCCACGATTCGCAACGCCGACGTGATCTTGGTGATCCGCGACGGCGACATCGTCGAGAAGGGCACACACGACGAGTTGCTCGCCCAGGGTGGCTTCTACGCCGACCTGTACAACTCGCAGTTCGACGAGGCGGCGTAAATTCTGCCGCAGGGAACGAATAACGCCCGAGAACGGGGACGCAGGACAACCTGCGCCCCCGTTTTTTCGTCCACGGCACTCGAATTAGCTCTCTTGGGGCCCGATTGACAGCCCCTTCCGGACCCTGTGGCCAAAAAAGGTCAAATATGAGTACTGTTACATTTTTAGTAGCAGCCAAAACCGCCTCAAATGACCTCTTTGCGGCTTCTATACGGGTAGCGCGCAGAGATGTGGTGTAAGAGGCGGGGCATGCCCCGCCTCTTCTCTTT